>CAZHBB010000029.1:0-7564 GCA_964530185.1 uncultured Anaerolineales bacterium | reverse complement strand
CGCCAGGCTCCTCCAGGGGCCGCGCTTCCCCCTCGGCGACGCGGTAATAGACGAAGAGCAGCACCAGCGACAGCAGGTTGATGGTGCCGGAGATCCAGAACGGCAGCCCGTGGCCCAGCTCAAAGAGGACCCCGCCGGCCATGGAGCCGACGATCATGGCGACATTCCACCACAGGTGGATAAAGCCCAGGACGCGCCCGCGCTCCTCAGGCACGGTGGCGACGGCCACCAGGCTGGGTAGCAGGGTGGAGAGCGACCACGCGGCGGCGATGCCCAGGGTGCCCGACGCGAAGACCAGCCAGAGGTGTGACGGCCAGGCCGCCAGCCCCAACACGCCCACGATGAGCGCCGTGAACATGGCCGCCGTCGCCAGCTTGGCCCCCCAGCGGTCGGCGGCCCGCCCCACCACCAACTGCGATAGGGCAGCGACCACGAAGCTGACCGTAGCATACCAGGCAATCACGGTCTTGCTGGCCCCGGCGGCGTCGAGCAGCAGGGGAACCAGTAGCCCCATCATGGCGTATGCCAGCGTGGGCAGGAAGCGCAGCGCCGAAAGCAACACGACGGTGCGACGGGCGGCGATGTCGCCGTAGCCCAGGAAGCGTTTCAGGTCCAGACGGCGCGCGTGGCGCTCCACCGGGGAGCGCGGCAGGACGAACTGGTTGACGGCCACGGTGAGCAACGCAAAGCCGATCAACACCCAGGCGAAGAGCGTGTAGCCGCTGCGCTCCAACAGCAGGCCGGCGATGGGGCTGGCCAGGGCGCCCCCCAGCGTGTAGCCCCAGTTGAACAGGGCCGAGACCAACCCCAGGTAGCCACGGGCCGCGACATCCATCAGGTAGCTCTGCCCCCCCAACGTATGCACGCCCAGCCCCAGCCCACCGATGGTCCACAACACCGCAATCCAGCCCGGTGAGTGGCTGAGGAAGACCAGGCTGGCCACCAGATACCCCAGGTTGCCCAACAACAGGGTGGCCTTGCGGCCCAGCGAGTCACTCAACGAGCCCCCCACCAGCGAGGCGATAAGCCCCGCCACCTGGTTGGCCGTGGCGATGTTGGCGATCACGATGGCCGAATAGCCCAGGTCCTTGATATAGATGGGGAAGAAGGTCCGGTGCGGCGACAGGATCATGCCGCTCATCAGTTGGAGCAGCAACAGTGTAACCACCGGCCGGTTGAGTGTCTGCCAGAACGGCGGGCGTTGTTCAGACGAAGAAGTCTCTCCCATACGATCCTCTCTCATAGTTCGATCCACAGCAGTGCTGGGGTCCCTCGCACCCGCCTCCGGGCCGGTGCGGGAGGCCTTAGGAGGATACCATATCTCCCGTGCCCGCAAATTGAGGAGCACAGGGAAGGCCGGGGCTGTCAGGGCGGGCTACAATGTGAAGGGCTGCGATGCGCAACCAGGAAGGCGGTGGAACCGAGTCCACCCTCCCGTGCGTTTGAAACCCGCGGGAGGGTCAACGTGTCGCCGCACTCCAGAGCTCCTTTTGGACTGCGGTGCTTTGGCACCGCCCTGAAAGCGGGGACACGTCCCCGCACTCCAAAACCCCGTTCAGATTGCTGTGCCTGGCACCATTCTGAAAGCGGCGAGATCCTTGAGATGCTGCGTACCGTCAAGGCACGCTCTCCCCCCAGACCCCGGTAAGATCTTACGTGATATAAAGCGCCCCCTTGTCACGCCCACTTTTACACCATATCATGGGGCAGTATGATGGTTCACCCAGGTAGGAAGGAAGTTCATGGGGAAAGACCGCCCATCCGAACCGCGCTATGAGCGAACCTGTGACGTCCTGGTGATCGGGGGCGGCATCGCAGGATGCTGCGCCGCGATTCAAGCCGCACGCCTGGGGGTATCCACAATTCTGCTGGAGAAGGATGCCGTGCTCGGCGGCAATGCGGGGCCCAACATCGGCGTGGGAATCACCGGTGCTGACCGCTATAACCCCTATGGGACAGAGACCGGCATCGTCCACGAGATCCATGAGGAAGCTGCCTGGGTAGGAGCTTTCACACCGCTGAGCCGAGGGGCGATGCCCTACAACATCTCTCGGCGCTTCGAAGCCGTGCTTCAATCGCTGCTAGAGGCGGCTGGCGTCACCGTGCTCAAGCGGCACTACGCCCGCGCGCCGGTGATGGATGTCGAGGATGAGCATCGTATCGCAGGCGTGATCGCCGAGGATCTGGCGGGCTTTCGCACCCTTACGATCCGGGTCGCGCACGTGGTCATTGAGGCCTCAGGGGACGGCGAGATCGGTACGCTGGCCGGTGCGGACTATGCCTTTGGCAGCGAAGGACGGGATGAGACAGGCGAGCGCTCGGCCCCGCCAACGCACACGGCATTGGTTCAAGGCTCAAGCCTGGTTGCGCTTGCGTACCGAACCGACCACGAGGTCGTCTTTGTCCCTCCGCCAGGCACGCCCCCCTTTGTGCCACGGCTGTGGCACGATCGGTTGAGTTCCTATATCCACCATCATGAGGGTTGGTTTTCGGACGCCGAGAGGCTGAAGTTCCTCTATATCACAGAGGCCGGAGGGACGCAGGATACCGTGCGGGATGATGGCGAGATCGCCGAGACCCTGTTGCAGCAGCTTTGGGCGGAGTGGGATCACATTAAGAATGGGCCGCACCGAGAGGCAAGCCGTTGCTGGGACCTGTTGTGGGTCAGCCCCAGACCGGGCAAGCGTGAGAGTCGCCGCTTCCTGGGGGATGTGCTTCTGACCCAGCAGGACCTGGAGGCGGGGCGTCGTTTCCCCGACGATATCGCCTATGGGGGCCATGACCTCGACGATCACCAGCCCAGGGGAGAGATGACGAGCATCGTCGGCCATAGCATCCCGCCCATGTACGGTATCCCCTATCGGGCATGTTACTCACGGAACATCTCTAACCTGCTGCTGGCCGGCCGTCTGATCAGTACCACCCATCTGGCCCACGCTTCGACCCGTGTGATGCGCACCGGTGGCGCCATCGGGCAGGCGGTGGGGGTGGCGGCCGCACTCTGCTGTCGTTATGCCTGCACCCCACGCGAGGTTGGTGTGCGCCATCTGGCCGAGCTACAACAGACGTTACTGGAACAGGATGGTACCATCCTGGGACGGCCCCTGCGACAGTCTGGCGACCTGGCACCGTCAGCGACGATCACGGCGACGAGCGAGTTGCGGTTCAATGAGCAGCAACCAGGGGCCTGGGTGCCGCTGGTCTCACGGGCCGGTGTGCTGCTGTGGGATTGGCCTTCCACATTGACATGGCTGGCGTTGTGTCTGCGGAACAGAGAAACGACGCCTGTGCCATTGACGCTGAGGATCTATCGCGCCCGGCGGGAGCCTCGCTGGACGACCATAGATGCCTTCAAGCGCTACGGACGTAACGACGGCCGCGATGCTGCGTTCGCGGCACTGGCCGAGGTACCGATCCTCGTCCCCGCCAGGCATGCAGGATGGGTGCGGGTTGACCTGCCCACCCCGCTCAAGATCGGCCCCAAAGACCCGGCAAGCGATGACGACCGCCTGCTCATCGCCCTGGACCGCAATCCGGCGGTCTCCTGGGCCCTGGCGGAGGAATGTAACCCGCTGGCTGAGATGGTAGAACATCGAGATGCAGTGGGCGAGTGGCAGTCCGTCGCGGCAATGGCGACACTGCAGTTGGGGCCCTCTCCTCCCCTGGGGGAGGCGCGCAATGTCGTCAATGGGTTCCATCGGCGGTTCAGCCGCGGCCCCACGAACATGTGGATCTCCAACCCCAAAAGGGGGATGCCCCAGGATCTGACCCTGACGTGGGACATGCCCCAGACCTTTGGGGAGATTGTGCTGACCTTTGACAATCTCACCGCTGCGCGGCACGATTATCCGTGGGAAAACGGAACACGGGTGTTGCCCTCGCTCGTGGCAGCTTATACACTGGCATACCGAGATGCTGATGGCTGGCATGAGTTGGTGCAGGTGTCGGACAACCATCACCGCTTCCGGCGGCATTCCTTCGCGCCAGTCACGGCTTATGCGGTGCGCCTGCGGATCCTGGCGACCCACGGAGCGGGCAGGGCTGCGCGCGTCTATCAGATCCGTGTGCTGGAGGCCATCGCCCAGCACCCGGACCACAGCAAATAACCGCAGGTTCCACCGGTGAACACCGGGATGTCCCATGGGCAACTACAATGGGCTTGCGCTCAGATAAGATGAGGATTCACCCAGACCCATCGTAAGGGAAACCCACAACAGCGAATTTAGAGGAGTGGAAGCATGGATAATCCCAGGCCAATCGTTGTGCACATGATCGGCAATGCCCACATCGACCCGGTGTGGCTGTGGCGCATGCGCGAGGGACGCGCGGAGGTGCTCGCCACCTACCGCTCCGCCCTGGAACGCATGGAGGAGACCCCCGACTTCGTCTTCACCAGCGGGGGCACGGTCACCTATCGCTGGGTGCAGGAGGATGACCCGGCCATGTTCGCCGCCATCCAGGCGCGGGTGGCCGAGGGCCGCTGGGCCCTGGTCAACGGATGGTGGGTGCAACCCGACTGCAACATCCCCAGCGGCGAGTCCTTCGTCCGTCACGGTCTGTACGGCCAGCGCGGCCTGCAGGCCATGTTCGGCCGCCGGGCGGTAACCGGCTATAACGTCGACTCCTTCGGCCATGCGGGGAGCCTGCCCAAGATCCTGCGCCACTGCGGGCTGCGCTATTACGTCTTCTTCCGCCCCGCCCCTGGCGTCGAGAAGGACCTGCCGGGCAACCTCTTCTGGTGGGAGGGCGACGACGGCACACGGGTGCTCACCAGCCGCCCCCCGCTGCACTACCCCAGCCATGGGGGCGACATCCTGCCGCGCATCGACGAGGCCGCCGCTCAGGCGCACCCCGAGGTGGGCCATGTGATGTGCTTCTACGGCGTGGGCAACCACGGCGGCGGGCCCACCCGCGCCAACCTGGCCTCCATCCTGCAGGCCCAGGCGCGCCCCGACGGCCCCGAGGTGCGCTTCAGCGACCCCGATACCTTCTTCGCGGCGGCGAGCGAGCACGCCGCCGGCCTGCCGGTGCTGCATGACGAGCTACAGCACCACGCCCGCGGCTGCTACACGGCCGTCTCGCGCATCAAATGGTACAACCGCCACTGCGAGCACGCCCTGCTGGTGGCCGAGCGCTTCGCGGCGCTGGCCTGGCACCTCTGCGGCCTCCCCTACCCTGGCGAGGCGCTGGCCCAGGCCTGGGAGGCCGTGCTCTTCAACCAGTTCCACGACATCCTGGCGGGCACCAGCATCAAGGCAGCCTGCCAGGATACCTATCGGGCCTATGAGCAGGTGCTGGCGACGGCGGAGGAGATCCAGGAGCGGACGCTGGACGCGCTGGCAGCCCAGGTCGACACCTCAGGCGACGCGCGCACGTTGCTGCTCTTCAACCCACTGCCCTGGCCCCAGCGGGCCCCCGTTGAGGTGGACCTGCCCGTCACCCGGGAGCGCGGTGAGGACCGCCACGGCGCCTTCCGCCCCGGCGAGGTGCGGATCACCGACGAGCTGGGACGGCCGATGTTGGCCCAAATCGGCCAGATACGCCACGAAGGTGCGTTCAACTACGCCCGCACCACTTTTATGGCCGAGCTGCCACCGCTGGGCTACCGCCGTTACACCTTCGATTTCCCCAGACAAGGGCTGGCATGGTCCATCCCCCAGCCCCGGCCCGCCACGGTGCTGGAGAACGAGTATCTCCGCCTGACCTTCGACCCGCAGACGGGCTGGCTCACCAGCCTCCTCTACAAGCCCCAAGGGATCGAGCTGTTACGCGGACCGGCGGGGGTCCCCCTGGCCATCGACGACCCCAGCGACACCTGGAGCCACGACGTGGCCGCGTTCGACGACGTCATCAGCCGCTTCGAGGCCCAGGGCGATGTGGCCCTGATCGCCGACGGGCCGGTGTACCAGGCGCTGCGCGTCACCACGCGCTGGCGCAACTCCACGGTGACGCTGGTCTACCGCCTCACCAAGGGATGGGATCAGGTGACGCTGGATGTCACCATCGACTGGCACGAGCAGCTCACCATGCTCAAACTGGCCTTCCCGCTGAATCTGGAGGCACCGCAGAGCACCGCCTCCATCCCCTACGGCGTGATCCAACGGCAGGACGACGGCGGCGAGGAACCCTGCCAGAGCTGGGTCGATATGAGCGGGCGGGCCGGGGAGACCATGGCGGGGCTCACGATACTGAACGACAGCAAGTACGGCTACAGCGCCCAGGACGGCGAGCTGCGGCTGAGCCTGCTGCGCAGCCCGGTCTACGCCTACCACCAGCCGCGGGAGCTCTTCCCCGATATCGTCTACGAGTACACCGACCAGGGCACCCAGGAGGTGCGGCTGGCCCTGGTGCCCCACATCGGTGACTGGCGCCAGGCCGACCCGGTGCGGCGCGCCCTGGCGCTCAACGAGCCTGTTGTGGCCCGCCTGGAGCCCAACCACGCCGGCCCCTGGCCCGCCGCCTCCGCCTTCGTCACCTGTGAGCCCGCCAACGTGGTGCTCACCGTCGTCAAGCGGGCGGAGGATGGGGATGACCTGATCCTGCGCGGCTACGAGACCGCCGGCCAGGCCGTGACCGCCGAGATCGGCCTGCACGGCACCGGCACGGTGCCCTGTGCCGAGACTCGCCAACGGGTGCCGTGGCGGCCCTACGAGCTGAAGACCCTGCGCTGGAACCCCAACACCGGCCAGCTCCGGGAGGTCAACGGGCTGGAGGAGGCGGAGGGCACCGACGGCCCCTGAACCCTACCGTGGACGGCCAATGACCGCGGACCGCAGACAGCGGTCCGCGGTCCGCCATCTGCGGTCCTCTCGTCCTCCTGCCCCGAACCTCCACAGACCTTTCACCGGTCGTTCATACTTCCTTCATATTCGCCCACTATACTAACAGTCGTAACTAAGATCCACATACTGTTAGGAGGTTGGAGATGTTGAAGAAAGTGTTACCGGTGCTGTTCGTGTTGGGAATTCTCGCCCTGGCGTTGCCACTGGGTGTGGCGGCCTACAGCGGCTATGGCCCGGAGGACGGGGAGAGGCTGGCGATGGGCGCGGGCCTGGGTGGCCCCGGCGGATGGCGAGGCGGCGGCGTGTCGTTGGTCGATGCCACCGCGCAGGCCACGGGCCTCAGCGAGGACGCGGTGATCGCCGCGCTGGAAAGCGGTGAGACCTTCGCCGCCATCGCAGAGGATGCCGGTGTGAGCCCGCAGGAGATCGTGGACGTCGTCATCGCCGCCCGCAGCGCGGGGATCCAGGCCGCCGTGGACGATGGCCGCATCACCCAGGAGCAGGCGGATGAGATGCTGAGCGAGATGGCCGACCATCTGCTCGATCAGCTCCAGCAGCCGTGGACCCCCAATGAGGGCCATGGTGCCGGGCGTGGGTTCGGCCGCGGCATGGGCGACGGGACCGGTGTCGCCGCAGGCCGGGGACAGGGTCGAGGCCGCGCGATGGGCGCAGGCCGTGGGTTCGACGGGAACTGCCCGCTGGACGAGTCGTAAGCGCAGTACCTGACCGAGCCAGAGTATCAAAGGGGCGCCTGGTGCAGACCAGGCGCCTCTTTGTGTTGT
>CAZHBB010000028.1:14194-35009 GCA_964530185.1 uncultured Anaerolineales bacterium | reverse complement strand
TGCGTCTCCAGCAAGGCGCGCCGACCGGTCTGCTCTTGCTCCAGGATAGCCAGTGTGGTACGCGCCTCAGAGAAGTGCCGGGGGACCTCATCACTCTCTAGCGTTTGCAACGATTCGCTCAGCTTCTCGAGTGCTTTCTCCAGGGTGTGGAGCTCCTCGGTGTGCGTCGTTATCTCGGACTCCAGTGTCGTGCGCAGCCCCTGGCGCTGAGTGAGCTCCTTGTCCAGGGCTGCCAACTCAGCCGCTCGCGTGCGCTGTTGCTCACTCAGGCGCTGGAGGGTACGCTCCTCACGTTCCAGCTCGGCCTCTGCCTGCCGCAGAATCTCTTCGGCCGCCAGTCGCTCGTGCCGGGCATTGGCCATGGCCTCCTCAGCTTGCTCGAGGCGTTGGCGGGCCTCGTCGGCGGCCTTGCGAGCGCTGTCGAGCTCTCGTTGTAGCTGCACCACCCGCTGCGCCAGCTCCCTCCGCTCGCGCTCCTGTCCTAACAGACTGCCCCGTCGCGATTGTCGGGGTTGGCCACCCGTCAGTGAACCGCTTGAACGCACGATCTCGCCATCCAGCGTCACGATCCGGAAGTTGCCACGCAACGTGCCGTAGAGCGCGTGGGCCACCTCTAGGTCGCGAACCACTGCAGTGCGGCCAAGCAACAACCTCACAGCGGCCTGGTAACGGGGCTCGGCCTCGACCAGGTCGGCTGCTACCCCGAGCACCCCGTCCATATGGGGTAAGCTCAAGGGAGAGGGAGGACGAAGGGTGTCGAGGGGAAGGAAAGTCGCTCGGCCTGCCCGGTGCTTTTTGAGCCAGGCGACAGCCTCCTGAGCGTGCCTCCAAGACGCGGCCACGACGTTCTGAAGCTGTGAGCCCAGGGCTGTCTCGATCGCCAACTCGAGCTCTTGCGGGACCTGAATCAGCGCCGAGACAGTGCCGGGCAACCCACGCAGTTCGCCGTGATGGGTTGCCTGCAGAACGGCCCGCACTCCGGCAAACAATCCCTCCCCTTCATCGTGCAGCCGCTGCAAGGCCTCGAGACGGACCTCGGCCCGCTGCAAAGCTCGCTCCTGCTGAGTTAGCGCCCGCTGGGCCGCATCATATTGCGTTCGCAGTGTGGAAACGGCTTCGGCGGCTTCCTGTTCAACGGTCTGCATCTCCTGCACGCGCTGCCGTGCTGCAGCTACCGCCCCCCGTAGGCGTTCGACGTCCTGCTGATGTTGCTGATGTTCGGTCCCGGCCCGCTCCAACGCGATCTGGAATGCCTGGCGCTGTCCTTGCAGCTCTTCAATTCGGCGCAGTGTCTGCTCCAATGCTCCTGTGCGGTCCGCCAGTTCACGTTGCACCTGTAGCACACGGGACTGCAGCGACCGTTGTCTGTCCAATGCGGCACGGCGTCTTTCGGTCCAGCTCACGTGTGAGGCGCGCAGTTCATCCAGTTGTGCCTGGGCGGCGGCGATCTTCTCCAGTCCATCCTCGAGTGTCTGTTGGGTAGCGCTCAGCTCTGCCACTTCGGCTTCGAGAGCGGTCTGCAATGGGACGAGGGCTGACTCCCCTTCATTCAGGCGCATGGCAAGCTGTCGTTGTCGCTCCTCTGCGACTGCTAGCTCCCGCTGTATGTCCTCGGCCTCGCGGTGCCGCGCGCTTTCCAGACGGTGTAACTCAGCCAACCGTGTCCGCTGCTGCGACAACAACTGTCGCTTCTGTACCACCTCTTGTTCGACCTCTGACACCCGCTCTAGCATCGAGAGTGCGCGGTCCTCGCGATAGGAGACACGGTGTTGAGCTTCGATGACAGCTTCGGTCGCCTGTCCCCAGCGGTATCCATACCATATGCGCAATGTCTCATGGAGTTCCCGCTCCAGTCGCATGTGTTCCTCTGCCCGCGCGGCCTGGCGCCGCAGACGACGCAGGCGGGGCTCGATCTCTCCGATGATGTCATAAAGCCGCTGGAGATTGGTCCGAGTCTCTTCCAGGCGCAGCAACGCATCATCACGACGCTTGCGATAAGGTGCGATCCCGGTAGCCTCCTCGAACAGCGCCAGACGCTCCTGGGGCCGCAGGGATAGAACCTGATCGACAAGCCCCTGGCCGATCACCAGGTATCCGTCCCGTCCAAGGCCAGCTCGACTTAGCAGGTCCAGGAGGTCAGTCAACCGAACTTTGCTGCCGTTCAAGAAGTAATCGCTGGTCCCGTCGCGGTAGGTGCGTCGCTCGATCGTCACCTCCGCAAAGTCCACAGGTATCCAGCCATCGCTGTTGTCGAACACGATAGATGCCCGCGCCATGCCGGCCCGTGCCCGCTTTCGGCTGCCGGCGAAGATCATGTCCTCGCCAGTGCGCCCACGGATTGAGGTCATGCGCTTCTCGCCCAACACCCAGCGTATTGCATCGGCGATGTTGCTCTTCCCACTGCCGTTAGGCCCGACGATCGCCGTGATCCCCGTGGGAAAAAGAAGCGTACAGGGATCGGCGAACGACTTGAACCCCTGGACTTCCAGTTGCTTGAGCCTGGGCATGGTGCCTACATCCTACTCTCGTTACGGTATGGTGCGGTGGCGCAGGTCAAACTCGTTCCTTCCTGTTTCTCAGGCCAAACTGGGACGAACACCATCCACTGCGTGGGGTCTGCACGTATGAAGGCCTCTACCTGTGACAGGACACGCCGCAGGTTCACTTCGATGTCCCGCTTGCGTTGGCCTGTACGGATTATCTCCATAGGTGGGTTAGCGTGGATCCAATAGCTACGCCCATCCCAACGGAAGGCCATGGTTATCACCAGACAGTCAGTCATAAGCGGGATCCGGATATAGCCCGTGGGCAGGCAGGCAATGTCGCCGAAGAACTCCACGGGTTGATTTCCCTTCTCGAGCGGTCGATCGACTGCTGTCAGCACGATCCCTCCCTGTTGAAGACGCCGCATAGCTTCCCGCAGTGCACCAGGTGAGATCGGCGTCACCGAACCACGTCCGAAGCGGTTGCGCAGGCGATTGAAGAAGAGATGGCCCGAGGCTGGCTCGGCCAACGAAAGCGCCATAGGCGGGTGGGGCAGCATGTGGGAGAGTGCAATGCCACATAGATCGTAGTTGGAGGTGTGAGTGCCCAGGATCAACAGCCCTCGGCCTGTCTCCACGGCTTCGGTGACCCGTTCAAGTACGCCCGGAGCCAGTTTGACCCGCGGGCGAACACGGTCCGGGGTACTCTTGCCCCATCCCAGGTTGTGGAATGTGTGATAGTATCCCAACACCGAATGGTAGATCTGCCGGCGCGCAACCCGCTGGACGACTTTGTCCGATGCCGCAGGACCCAACACATGGCGTTGATTAGCCAGGGCCGTCACATAGATCGAGGATCTCCTGGCGATCAAGATCTTCGTAACGGAGAGGACAACCAGAAGTCCCAGGGGCGGGGGAAGATACTTCCCCAGATAGTACATGAATCTGGTAGGTCCAACACGCTGAAAGATCGTCTCGCTTTTCTCCATAGTCGATTGGGTTGGCCGTTCAAGGTGCGCCCTCACGCGCTAACTGGTGGGACGCTCAGGGAGCTCCCTAAGGGTGCGCGGACCCTCGACGAGCACTGGTAGGCCGCGCAGCAGACACAGAGCCACCGCGGCCCATGTCGCAATCTGTGCGGCTATGGCCACGATATGGGCATTCGGAGCTCCCATCATCTCAAGTCCAGACTGCACGGCAAGCAGACAGAATGCCAACGCTTTGACTGCGCCATACGGTGAGCGCAACCAGGGGGATTTCACGAGGAACCGTCCCAACCTGGAATGAAGCAGCTCAAAGGGTGTAAGTCCGCGGGCGGGTGCGACTGCGCGTATAGCGTCGACGAATATCCCACGCACTACAACCACCAGTGGGACCCACACCGGAAGCAGTCCCAAATGCGCATACACGATCCACATCACCTGTTCAACAGCCCGATCCGCGGCGATGTCCAACACGCTGCCCAGCACTGAGGTCTGACCGAGAGAGCGGGCTACGATACCATCGACTGAATCGAGCAGGATCAACACGACGATGGCACCTGCTGCCACCAGATGCCAGACGCCCGATGGCTGATACAGAAGCACTGCAACGATGGCCAGCAGTGGCATGCGTATGAGCGTGATCACATTCGCGATCATGGATTCCTCCGTTGCAAGGGTGACCCATGAGGCCTACAAGACCTCATAGGGACATATGTCATCCTCCTCACCACCGCATCGCTGCGGCTGTCTCGGGCTCGCCCATCAGTCGCCGCAGGCCCCGTAGGGCCAAGATGGGACGCAGATAGACGGCTGGCGGCAGACCACTCGGTAGGCGAGACAGGGAAGCCCAGGGCTGAGCCCGCAGGTCCTCCAGAACCCACTGTTCCGGTGCCAGGAATGCCATCAACGCCTGTCGCTCCACCCGTAAAATGGTCGTGCGCATACGTCCCATCTGTATATCTCGCACCGGGAGGAAATACACAGCCTGCACCAGCGCGTCGGGCATCTGTGAGCCCCCTAGTCGGGGGGGCGTCATCAGGAACAGATGGGGCATCGTGCCCTGTGCCTCGTGGATCACATGCAGGTCCCCCGTCTCATCCAGGACGTAGGCAAACCCCGGTGGGTGCAGGTCAACGGCACATCGCCAGTGTTGGCGTACATGACGGATCACAGCCTCGTGAGGAGCCGTGCCCTCCTCGGGTTGGATGCGCGGGGTACCCACACCAATCACCACGGCACCACCGGGCAGCCGTCCCCAGTTGCGCCGCGCATTTAGCTCGAAGTAGAAGGCCTGCTCATCGTACACCAGGCCCGCCACCGCGATCAGCCGCAGTGAACGTGCCTGGAGGACGGCCAGATCAGTACTTTCTAGCAATGGGTAGGCCTTGAACAGATCCATAGTGATGCAGTATCTCCTCGGGTTGACCAGCGTCAGCATTATACCACCTGGAGACTGGTGACCAAGAGAGGTGGCCGCACAGCCGTTCGCCATGGTGGAGGATCACAAGGTCCGCTTTGATACAGGCGTCGCTTTGGAGCGGGTACAGTCGTACAGTCCCCGATTGCCGACCATCGCGGCGGAGGTTACAATTTTCATGTATTAGGGGAGGGGCATGTATGCACCACCTGGAACCGCTGGCTAAAGCATTCATCAGCACGGGCGAGGTGACGGCCCGCATTGAACAGGCTGAGGAGGCTCTCCGGACATGTCGCCTGTGTGGCAATGCCTGTGGTGTGGATCGAACACGTCAGCCTGGGCCCTGTGGCATCGCTGATACTGTGTGGGTGGCAAGCTATGGTGCCCATCACGGTGAGGAAGACTGCCTGCGTGGCTGGGCCGGGTCCGGTACGATCTTCTTTTCCGGCTGTAACATGCACTGTGTTTATTGCCAGAACCACGATATCAGCCAACAGGTTGTGGGTGTCCCCATGTCGGCCTCCGAACTTGCTCGAGTCATGCTCACATTGCAGCATCAGGGATGCCACAACATCAACTTGGTATCGCCCACGCACGTAGCCGCTCATTTGGTGTCCGCCATCGTCCTGGCAGCAGGGGCGGGATTGAGCATCCCTATTGTTTACAACACTGGTGGATACGATAGCTGCCAGGCCTTGAGCCTGATGGAAGGTCTGGTGGATATCTACATGCCAGACATGAAGTATGCCGATGCGACAATCGCTGAGGCACTATCGGGCATCAAGGATTATCCTCGGATAAATCAGGCTGCGGTCAGGGAGATGCACCGGCAGGTGGGAGATCTCCAGCTTGACACCCATGGTCTGGCACAGCGCGGTCTGTTAGTACGCCACCTGGTCCTGCCCGGCGGCCTAGCCGGAACGCCTGAGATCATGCGGTTCCTCGCTGAGGAGATCAGCCCCCACACTTATGTCAATATCATGGACCAATACAGGCCATGCTACCGCGCATGGGAATACGCTACACCCGCATATCCTCTGGACCGTCGTCCAACACCTGCTGAGATCTCATCTGCCCGACGTGCCGCGCAGGAGGCTGGGCTCTATCGTCTGGATTAACCCATGTGTTGGCACTGAAAGGCGGCTTCCGTTGCTGTGGCGCAGTGCAACTGGTTCGATGGGAGCGCTGTATAGCCGAGTATTGTGGGGGCTCTATGTCTCTTGCCCCAACCGTGACTGTCGCTCTCAGGCAGCCCTAATCGCCAAAGCTGGTCCCCACCAGACGAGCGCTCTTGATCCAGGGGTGGTCCGGTGGCACCGTCCGGCATCTACCAGCCACCTCTTCCAAGGGCACCGGGACGCACTCGTCCCCCCGCACTGCGACCATCACGTTGTACACACCATCCGCCACTAATTCTGCGCAGGAGGTGCCCAGTCGTGTGGCGAGCAGCCGATCGGTTGGCGTAGGGCTACCACCACGCTGCAAATGGCCCAGAGATGTAACGCGCGACTCGAGTCCTGTCAACTCCTCAAGGCGCCGGGCGAGTTTCATGCTCACGCTCTCCTGGCAACGGACAGGCTCTGGCGCAGCCTCCATCCCCTCGTTGTGGGGCGTTTCCTTCGCCATGGGTTCTGCCACGGCCGTTTCCTGGATGGCACGTGCCCCCTCGGACATGGCGATGATGCTGAAACGCTTGCCCACGTAGCTGCGATGGAGCACGGCCTCTGCCACCTTTTCGATGTCATAGGGGATCTCTGGGATCAGGATGACATCCGCACCACCAGCTACCCCGGCGCCGAGGGCCAGCCAGCCGGCGTTGTGTCCCATGATCTCCACCACAATGATGCGATGATGACTCTCCGCCGTGCTGTGCAGACGATCGATGGCTTCGGTGGCGATAGCCATGGCGGTGTCGAAGCCGAAGGTTACGTCGGTGCCCCAGACATCGTTGTCGATGGTCTTGGGAAGGGTCACCACGTTGAGTCCCTCCTTCATCAGGCGCAAGGCGTTCTTCTGAGTGCCGCCCCCTCCCAGACAGATCAGACAGTCCAGATGCTGCTTCTGGTAATTTGCCACAGCAAACGGGCGCATATCTACGTAACCGAGCTTACCAGCAGGGATCTTGTGAGGCTTGTCACGGCTTGTCCCAAGGAGAGTACCCCCCAGCGTCAGAATACCAGACAGCCGCGAGGCATCGAGGCGCACGAAGCGATTCTCCACCAGGCCGCGAAATCCATCGAGAAAACCGATGACCTGAATATCCAGTGACAATGCCGCCTTGCCCACCCCCCGTATCGCGGCATTGAGGCCCGGACAATCGCCGCCCGCCGTCAACAGACCGATAACTTTTTTCACCATGGCTCACCTCCGCAAGAGCCGAGTCGCCCCCCCTACCAAACAGTCACCGTTCACCCATGCATCCGACTTTGGGATGCAAAGCCATTGTATGATGTGATGCCAAGATATGCAATGTTGACAGCGGGTGTGATCCCTTGTAAGCTGCGTATGTGAGAAGCCTACAGTGAGGAGAACGTGCCATGGACATGACTTTGCGGGAGATGAACCTGCGTGTCTTCCAACGCAAGCCAATTCCCCACGTATTCTTCCAGCCGCGCTTCGAGCCCTGGTTCGATTGGCATCAGCGCCGTGGAAGCCTGCCGGCGGAACTGCGCGACTGTAAGTTGCGCGACGCCTATGACCGCATCCATGCTTCCATGCGCACTGTCCACTATTACACTGGACAGCCTGACCCTATCACCGTCGCCTATGCGCCCGAGGTCAAAATCACACAGGTTCAAGATGGCATATTCCTCCGGACACAGTTTGAGACCCCTCACGGCGTGCTCTCCCAGACCGACCAGTTCACCGTCGATGAAACCTGGCGCACGGTAGAGTTCCTGGCGAAGGGCCCCGAGGATCTGCCCGCCCTGCGGTGGCTGCTGGAACGGCGCAGTTTTCATTTCAGCGAGGACAACTTCGAGCAAGGGGCCTCTTACCTGGGGGACCGAGGCGTGCCCCAATTCTGGGTCCCCAAAAGCCCTTATTTCGCCCTGGCGCAGCAGCTTATGCGGTACGAGGACTTCATCTATGCGCTTGTCGATCAACCTGCCGCTATGGAGGAGATCATGACAGTCATCGATGCATCCTATGATGGTCTCTATGAGGAGCTCATAGCCTCGGGCCGGCTCCAGATTCTGAATTTCGGTGAGAATGTGGCCCAGGCCTATCTCTCACGTCGTTACTTCGAGCGCTACGTGTTGCCTTGGTATCATAAACGCTCCGGGCAGTTGCGTCAGGCTGGCATCTTTACGCACATCCACATCGATGGCGATTTTCGCATGTTGCTGCCCTATCTGGCCGAGATGCCCTTCGACGGCCTTGAGGCGCTTACCCCAACCCCACAGGGTGACGTCGCGTTGGAGGAGATGGCGGAGGCCATGGGGGACAAGATCCTGCTTGATGGGATCCCCGCCGTCCTGTTCCTTGAACACTATACCAGAGAGGCTCTGATGGCCTGTGTGGAGAAGATCGTCAAGCTATTCCATCCCCGACTGGTGTTGGGGATCTCGGATGAACTGCCGGAAGGCGGTGGCAACGAGAGCTGGGAACGTTTAAAGCTGATCGCTCAGTGGTGTCGTGATCCGTCCAACGTCCCTGGAGTGACCTCAGAGCAGCCAGGCGATGGGACAACATGAACGCGACTGAACCATTCAATACCCTCCGTTACCAGGACCCCTCGACTCAAACTTACCTGGGCAGCCCGAGCCTGGCGCGACTGCCTGACGGCACTCTGCTGGCCACACACGACTATTTTGGGCCTTATGCCCCTCGGAAGTTGGACAGACTTCAGCGGTACCACCTTTCCAGTCTCTATCGCTCGACGGATGGAGGGAACCACTGGGTCAACGTGACCCATATCACAGATGCTTTTTGGAGCTCGCTCCATGTGATAGGGGACGTCGTGTACCTGTTTGGCGTCTCCTGGCAATACGGCCATATCGTCGTCCGCAGGAGCACCGATGGGGGCAACACATGGACACATCCTATCGACGAGGATCACGGTCTGCTCTTCAGGGCCGGCGTCGGAGGGCGGGAGAACGGGTATCATTGCGCTCCCGTGCCGATCGCTGTGAAGGGTGGACGGATTTACAGGGCTTTTGAGAATAATCCCTCCCAAGACTGGCCCGCCGGTTTCCGCAGCCTTGTGATCTCCGCACCCGTGGACGCCGATCTGCTCAAGGCGTCGAGCTGGACTATGAGCAACGAGCTGGCCTTCGACCCGGCCTGGCTTCCTGCCGATTGGGGGAGCTATGAGAACCCCGGTTGGCTCGAGGGGAACGTGTTAGTCGACCGGCATGGTGATCTATGGAATATTCTGCGTCTCAACGCTCGCAGTCCGGGGGCCGCTTGGTTCGATCTGTGGAACAAGGCTGCGCGGGTTAGAATAGACGAAGATGGACGGCGGCTGACCTTCGATCCCTCTACTGGCTTCATTGAATTCCCCGGCGGCCACAGCAAGTTCACCATCCGTTATGACCCGACGAGTGACCGCTATCTCACACTGAGCAATGGCGTGCGCGACCCAGACCATCCAACGCTGCGGGCCGTCCTCTCACTCTATTGGTCGGATGATCTTCTCCACTGGTGCCATGCCTGCGATCTGCTGCGTGCTGACCTGCAGGCCAACCCCCGTGATGTCGCGCGGCGCATCGGCTTTCAGTATGTCGACTGGCGGTTCGATGGGGACGACATAATCTACCTGGTGCGTACGGCCTGGGGTGGGGCGCACAACTATCACGATGCCAACCGGATTACGTTTCATCGCCTGAGGGATTTTCGGGGCCTGATGCGGTAGAGAAAGCCTGAGTGTAGATGCCTTGCCGTCCGCGAGGCTACTGATAAACCAACGCACCCCCGCGAGAAAGCGGGGGGTGTGTCAGGTGCCGAAGGTGGGAGTCGAACCCACATGACCGCAGGGGTCACTGCGCCCTGAACGCAGCGCGTCTGCCAATTCCGCCACTTCGGCATGTTCATGCGATGTAAGGTTCCATGTAAGCCCGAACAACCACCATTTTAGCAATGCCCCTGATTTTGTCAAGCGCCAGGGATGAAGCTCCCCGGGTGCCTCGCCCTTGGCGCCTTGACCCTGTCGCTTTATAATACCAGGTGAGCGAGCAAGGACGTGGGGAGTCGTTTCATTAGTGCCATGATCCGTTGCATATTGGCCCGCGTTGGCACCCATGTTCATGGCCACTGAGGAGGCGCGGCGTGTATCCGGCGGTGGAACTCCGGTTGCCGACCTGGATCTCTAATCTTGTTGAGAGGCGTGGGGCGACTTTCCCCACGCTGGCATCGCGCATGGCGTTTGTCATTGAGCTTGCACGGCAAAACATCGACCACGGTGGAGGCCCCTTCGGCGCCGCGGTGTTTGAGAGCGAATCGGGGAAGTTGGTGGCACCAGGAGTCAACCTGGTGCTGCCTCTTCAATCCTCACTCGCCCACGCGGAAGCTGTTGCTATCGCCTTGGCCCAGCGCGTATGCGAAACTTATGATCTCTCGTCTCCAGGTCTACGGCCGATGGAGTTGGTTACCAGCGCCCAACCCTGCATCCAATGCTATGGGATCCTGTGGTGGAGCGGCCTGCAGAGGTTGGTCATTGGCGCCCGCAAGGAAGATGTGGAGCAGATCACCGGCTTCATGGAGGGGCCGCTTCCCCCTGACTGGATCCAACAACTGGCGGTACGTCCTCCCTTGCCCCCTGTAACCGTCGTCAGGGACGTGCTACGGGAAGAGGCTCGCGCTGTGCTACAGCGGTATCGCCAGATGGATAGGCCTATCTATCATCCGGGCAGCCCTTAGCAGAACCATAGGTCATGTGACGGTCCCTGGGATCTGGACGCTCAGGTTGGAGTGTGCTCATGCAAATTACGCACGTTGAGGTCACGCCGGTTCAGTTACACCTGCGAATTCCCTATCGCACTGCCTACCATGCCGATAGCGCAGTGGAGGAGATCGACACTGTCTTCGTACGGATCGAGACCCGACATGGGCAGACCGCGTGGGGGTGTGCGGCCTTTGACCCCCTGATCACGGGGGAGACACTGGAAAGCGTCACTCAAGCCTGTATGAACTGCGCGGACCGTGCCCGTGACCTCAATCCGCTCAATACGGCATACGCCCTGGCAGAGCTGGAGCCGTTGACGGAAAACACTCCCTCTGCCCTTTGCGCTTTCGATATGGTGTTTCATGATCTGTTAGGGCTGGCGGCGGGACAGCCCCTCCATCGCCTGTTGGGTGGTTTCCGTGACCGCATTCAGACGTCGATCACGGTCAGCTTGGCTCCCGTCCAGGAGACCGTAGAGTTGGCGGTGGACCGCGTACGACAGGGCTTCCGTCTGCTAAAGATCAAGGGAGGGCGAGATGCTGGCGAGGATGTGGAACGTGTACGGGCTGTACGTCGGGCATTGCCCAACATTGTCCTTCGTCTGGATGCAGATGGTGGTTACAGCGTGCAGGAGGCAATCGATGTGGCCCGCGCCTTGGAGGGACAGGTAGAGATGCTGGAGCAGCCGGTGGCACCGTCAGCAGGCCTGCGAGCTCTGCGGGAGGTCAGGCGGCAGAGCCCGATCCCGATCCTGGCGGATCAGAGCGCGCCGGATCCAGCATCAGCGTTGGCGATTGCCAGTGAGCACGCCAGCGATGGCCTCAGCATCAAGCTGGCGACGTGTGGCGGCATTCTGCGCGGACGTCAGATGGACGCCATCGCGCGCGCAGCCCATCTCGTCACGATGGTGGGATGTGTGCACGAGCCCGCTCTGCTGATCGCAGCAGAGTTGGCCCTTGCCCTGAGCAGCCCTGCTGTGCGTTATGGTGATCTGGATGGCCATCTTGATTTGGTCGATGATCCCACCCAACCGCGCTTTCGCATGGAGGAGGGGTGGCTAATCGCTTCGGACGTGCCGGGGATAGGATGCACCGTGGAACTGTAAAGGACGCAGCAGCGTCAATATGCTGTTTCTGCCGATCCCGAATGAGGTGAGTGTATGGATACGGTAGACTACGAGGGGCTATATCTGGGACGGATTGTGGATGCCGAGGGGCAGGTGACGGGGACACCCGTCCTGTATCCATCGAGGCATTTGCGCACCCATGCGCTCTTACTGGGAGCGACAGGGAGCGGTAAGACAGGCCTCGGCTTGGTGATGGTCGAAGAGTGCTTGAGGAAGAGGATACCAGCCCTCCTCCTCGACGTGAAAGGGGACCTGAGCAACCTGCTTCTCACGTTTCCTGAGCTGGACGCTGCCTCGTTTGCCCCCTGGGTCGATGCGGATGCAGCCGAGCGCGAGGGCAAAAGTGTGTCTGAGGCTGCCGAGGAAGCCGCAACACTCTGGCGCAGGGGGTTGGAGAAGTGGGGGCTTGGCTCTCAGGATCTCCAGGCGCTCCGGCAGGGCGCGGCGTTGCAGATCTATACGCCGGGGCTCCGCTCCGGACGCCCCATCAACATCCTGATGCGCTTCGACAGCCCATCGGGAGATGACCCTGATGAGTCAGCCGCCAGGGCTCAGAGCCTCACCTCGGCTCTCCTGAGCCTGGCAGGCGTCGAGGCTGACCCTCTGCACAGCCGTGAGCACATCCTTCTCACCACATTGATCCGCCACAATTGGGAGACTCGTGGTACGCTCGATGTGCCGCTGCTGATCCAGCAGATCCAGCAACCTCCAGTGGATCACATCGGCGTCTTCGATATCGAGAGTTTCTTCCCTCAAAAAGAGCGTTTCGAACTGGCTCTGCAACTCAACAGCCTGATCGCAGCCCCAGGGTTTGCCAGTTGGCGGGAGGGAGAGCCCCTGGACATCGATCACCTTCTGTTCACTGATGAGGGACAGCCACGCGCTACTATCTTCTACCTCGCTCACCTTCCTGAGGAGCAGCGCAGGTTCTTCTTGACCCTGTTCCTGGAGGAACTACATGCCTGGGTGCGACGCCAGCCTGGAACACGCGCGCTGCGGGCGATGTTGTTCTTCGATGAGGTCTATGGATATCTGCCTCCTCATCCCTACAACCCACCCACCAAGACACCGCTCCTGTCGCTGGTCAAGCAAGGTCGGTCTGCCGGATTTGGTGTTGTCCTCTCAACGCAAAACCCGGCCGATCTTGACTACAAGGGGTTGGGCAATATCGGTACCTGGTTTGTGGGTGCGCTGCGCACTGAGCGTGATAAGCAGAGGGTGATGGAAGGGATGGAGGGGACGATCGTCAGCTCAGGCCAGAAGGTCTCAGACATCGAGGCGGCCATCGGCCGCCTGCGGTCTCGCGTCTTCCTCCTCCATGACGCCCGCGAAGGTACATTGGAATTCTTCCACTCTCGCTGGGCGATGTCCTATCTACGTGGGCCTCTGACGACCGCAGAGGTCCGAAAGCTGATCCCGGAAGCCCCTGTCGAGAGTCGTCCGGTGAGCCCAATCACCGGACGCATAGCCCAGCCTTCTCCCACGCCACGCACAGTGGCAGCCGTCGTCGCGGCATCTGCCCCCACCAGGACGCCCTCACAGGGAACTGGCGAGAGCGTCCTGCGGCAGCCGCCGGCCGTGGATCCAGCCATCCCGCAGGCGTTCCTGCCAGCGACTATCACCGCCAATTGGGCTGCCCGCAATGCGGGTCTCTCGGCCACAGATGCGCAATCGGCTCGACTGCTCTATCGACCGTATCTGCTTGGCATTGGCATCGCGCGGATCTATAATCAGAGGGCCGGTGTCTCGCTCACAGATGAGCAGGTATGGCGTGTGCCCCCAAGCAGCGAGCGATGGGCGCTTCGCTGGGATCAGGGCGAGCAGGTTGATGTCTCCTCCAAGGATCTCTTGCCGCGCCCACCAGCCGAGGCTTTCTACGAGCCGCTTCCCAGAGCGATGGCGCGTAAATCGGACTATCCAAAGTGGGAAAGCGCGCTCAAGACTCACATCTACCATCAGACACAGATCACCATTTGGGCTTCTCGCAAGCTCAAACTCTATAGTAAGCCCGATGAGTCCAAGCGGGCCTTTTTGGACCGTTGCGCTCGTGAGATCGAGCGGCGCAAGAAGGCGGACCTGGACAAGGCGCGCGCCAAGCTCGAGTCCCAGATCGAGCGCCTGGAGACCAAGATACGCAAGGAGGAGCTGGAGCTGGAGAGGGATGAGGATCGATTGCAGGCCCGGCGGCGGGAGGAGATTGCCAGCGGCGCGGAGTCTGTCCTTAGTATGTTGACTCGGCGGAGGCTGAGGTCACGAGCTCTCTCACAGACCACGCGCCAGCGCCGCTATGTCAAGGATGCCAAAGCAGAGGTTGAGGAATCCGTTGAGGCTATCAAGATGTATGAGGAGCAACTGGAGGAGCTGCGCGCAAGCTGGGAGGGTATCGAGCAACAGATCGCCTCGGAATGGAACGCGGTGCTTGACGAGATCCAGGAGATCATCATCAAGGCCAAGCGAACTGACATCGATGTCCGCTTTTGTGGTCTGGTCTGGTTCCCGTTCTGGGAGTTTACCACGGGCGATGGTGTTCGCCGGATAGCGGCGTATGTGCCTCAGTCGTAGCCCCTTTGGGTGTTATGGGGGCTCAAAGGGGGATTCTTTCATGGCGGTTGACTTCAGTGTGAGGGGTTAAGGAATGCCAACGATGTTTGAGCGTTTGGGAGCATTGGTCCAACAGATCAGCCTGCCGGCCATGTGGGGGGCGCTTCTCTACCCGCTCCGCAAGGCGTGGACCGAGTCCAGATGGACCCTGGATGGCAAGCGGCGTTCTGTACCGGCTGCCGCATTGAGGTTTCTGGGAACCTCACGGCGTCAGGCGAGGGGCCGGCCTTCTTTCCATCGGTGGCCGCGTACCTGGTCATCGCCCGGTAAGGTCCGCTATGTGCGCCCCCATCCCAGGGGTGTAACACTGGTCACAGAGAACGCTACCCTGGAGATCACTTTTCTGTCTGCTGAGATGGTTCAGGTGAGGTATCAGCCCACAGATTTACCATCAACTCCAATGCCTTCATATGCTATCGCGAAGCCAGTGGATGCATGGCCTCTCCCCGAGCTTGTCAGACATGAATTGGAGGACGCCCTGCTTATCCAAAGCCTGGCTCTGGTGGTAGGTGTGCGTTTCGACACGGCGCAGGTCTTCTTTGCGACACCCAACGGGGAACTCCTGCGAACCGATGTCACGGTTGGCTGGCATCGGGGCGGTGCATTGCGCCATCGGACAACCTTGGGGGATGATGAGCTGTTGTTAGGCCTGGGAGAGAGGACGACCCCGTGGAACCGCCGGGGACGGACACATATTCTCTGGAACACGGACCCCGCCGGTTACACGCAGGGTGATGATCCCATTAATCTGAACATCCCCGTCTATATGAGTGTCCGTGGATCGGATGACGAAGCAGAACGCACACATTGCTACCTGGTGTTCTACGAGAATCCAACCTATGCGGAGTTCGACCTGGGTGCCTCTGTCGAGGACGTAGCGGAACATCGCTTCACCGGGGGGCAACTCAGCTATTACTTTATCGCGGGTTCCCCGGCCACAGTGATGGAACGCTACACTGAACTCACCGGACGGCATACGCTGCAGCCCCTGTGGATGCTGGGATATCAACAGAGTCGTTGGTCGTATGGGTCAGAGTCCCGGGTCCGCCGCCTGGTCAGGGATTTCCACCGTTACAATGTGCCCTGTGATGTGATCCATTTGGATATCGACTACATGGATGGTTTCCGTTGCTTTACCTGGCATCCACGTCGGTTCCGTCGCCCCAAACGATTGGCCGCTGACCTGTGGGCCCAGGGATTCAAACTCATTACGATCATCGATCCTGGTATCAAGCGCGATCCCCATTACACAGTGTACGAGGAGGGGGTCGGCGCAGGCCATTTCTGCACTCGTCCTGACGGTCAAATCTTCCATGCGCCAGTGTGGCCTGGCGCCAGCGCCTTCCCAGATTTCACCGATCCGGCAACACGCGCATGGTGGGGGGAACTCTACCGGCCACTGGTCGAAACGGGGATCGCCGGATTCTGGAACGACATGAACGAGCCGGCGACCTTCGCCCGACGGGGTGATCCCACACTTCCCATGACACTGCGGCATCGTATGGAAGGGCTGGATGCCAGCCATGCAGAGGTGCATAATCTCTATGGTCTGCTGATGGCACGCGCCACCCACGAGGGCCTCGCAGCGCTGCGCCCTGATGCTCGACCGGTCGTGATCACGCGCTCTGGGTGGGCCGGCGTGCAGCGCTATGCCACCTCGTGGACCGCCGATAACGAGAGCACCTGGGACGCTCTGCGGCTTACGATCCCCATGATCCTGGGTTTAGGGCTCTCCGGCGTGGGGTTCACCGGTCCCGATGTAGGCGGTTTTATTGGGGCCCCCGATGGCGAGCTCTTCACGCGCTGGGTCCAGACAGCCGCTTTCATGCCCTTCTTCCGTGCGCACACGGCCAAGGGGTTCCCCGACCAGGAACCCTGGTCATACGGCGAGCCGTTCCTCAGCATCATCAGGCGCTTCATCGAGTTCCGGTACGAGCTCCTGCCCTATCTTTACACTGCTATGTGGCAGATGAGCACCCGGGGATGGCCGATGGTTCGTCCCCTGGCCTGGTCGGCTCCCCAGAGGATGGATCTCTGGCAAGTCGATGACGCTTTTATGTGCGGTGATCATTTGTTGGTGGCACCCATCCTTGAGCCTGGCGTCACCGAACGCCAGGTCCGGCTTCCGCCGGGGAGTTGGTACGCGTTCTGGGATAACAGGCGTTACGCGGGCGATCAGCTCGTGTCAGCCTATGCAGCCCTCGAAACACTTCCCCTCTTCGTGCGGGAGGGGGCTGTGATCCCCCGCGGAGAAAGTGCTCTGTACGTCGAGGCGCGGCGGGAGCGCTTCTTAAGGTTGGACGTCTACGTCCCCCAACGGGCTGAGGCTACCTCCAGCGAGCTGTATGAAGACGCGGGTGAAGGGCTCGCCTATCAGCATGGGGAGTTCCGACACAGCCGATTCGTCGTACGTCGGACACCAGACGGTTTCAGCATCAGTTGGACCCATGACGGGGCCTATGAGCCCCCCTATGAACATGTCGCGCTGACGCTGAACGGACTTCAAAGTGTGCCACGTCAGATATGGGTGGATGGCGAAGCTTATCCGGTCGTCCAGTCGGACCCCGTCCGTCATAGTGTGCTTTTGGGCATCCCTCCCTTCGAACGCCTTGACGTCATCACTTAAGCTGACCAGGGGAGAATCTAACAGGAGGCTCCGATGGCTAAGAGGCTCTCAGTCCTGGACGTAGACCGCTGCGTGGGGTGTCAGATGTGTATGTTTGCATGCACCCGCCGCACTGGACAGGGTGGTCTAGACGCATCATGCATCCACATCAGATCCGCCGGCGGCTTCCGGAAGGGATTTGTGGTCATTGTCTGTCGGGCCTGTTCAGATCCCCCCTGCGCCCGAGTCTGTCCCACCGAGGCCCTGGTGCCTCGCGACGGTGGTGGTGTGCGGTTCCATGCCGAGCTGTGCATCGGATGTCATAACTGTGAGGAGGCGTGTCCGTTCGGTGCAGTGCTCTGGAACCGTGAGCAGGACAAGCCTCAAATCTGTCTGTACTGTGGCTATTGTGCTAGTTATTGCCCTTACGGCGTGATCGCGCTCGAGGAAATAGCCGCCTGAGGAGATGAACCCATGCTCGAATCAGATCCGCTGGGACGTGTCCTGCACATCGACCTGTCGCGCCGCAGTTTCCACGTTGAAGAACGCCCTGAGCTCTTCAAGCACGCCCTCGGCGGCACCGGCGTGGGTATCCGGCTTTTGGAGGAGCTGTGCCCACCGGGAGCCGACGCCTTGGGACCCGACAACCCCATCGTCTTCACCGTCGGACCGCTGACAGGACTCTACCCGCTGGCCTCCAAGACAGTAGCCATGTTCAAGTCGCCCCATACCGGCGATCTGGGGGAGAGCCATGCCGGGGGGCGTAGCGCCATTGCGCTGCGTATGGCTGGGTATGGGGCAATTGTGATCGAGGGGCAAAGCACCATGCCGGTCTACGTGGTTGTCACCGATCGGGGTGTGCACTTCCGCGATGCAACCGCCTTGTGGGGCACCAGGAGTAGCTACACGACAGGTGCTGTCCTGCGGCACAGGGAGTCGGGCAGCGGCTATCGGACCATCATGCGCATTGGACGCGCTGGTGAGAAGATGGTGACCTATGCCTGTGTCATCACTGAGACCTATCGTCACTTCGGTCGCCTGGGCCTGGGGGCAGTCTTCGGGAGCAAGCTGCTCAAGGCTTTGGTCATCGAAGGCCGTCGCAATTTGCCTGTCAAGGACCGGCGACTCTATCGGCAGGTCTATGACCGCATCTTCCGGCGGGCCACTGACTCGCCGCTGATGCAGAAGTACCATGAACTCGGCACGCCCATGAACGTCATACCTCTCAACACGATTGGGGCCCTTCCCACGCGCAATCTGCAGACCGGGCGGTTTGAGGGCGCCGAGGCCATCTCGGGGGAGCGGATGGCAGCTCAGTACTTGGGGCGCAGGGTAGCCTGTGCACACTGTCCAGTGGCCTGTATCCACCTGGCGTCACTCCGCATCCCCTATCCCAACGATCCCTACTTCTACAAGACGCTGATGCTGGGGTACGACCATGAGCCGATCTACGCCACCGGCAGTCTGTTAGGTATTGAGGATGTGCCGGGCATGCTGCGTCTCCTCGACGAGATCGAGGTCCAAGGGTTGGATGTGATGACCACCGGCGTGGTGCTGGCCTGGGCAACGGAAGCGTTGGACCGTGGCCTGATCAGCCTGGAGGAGACCGCTGGTATCCGCCTGGCGTTCGGCGAGGTAGAGCCTTACATCCAGGCTGTACGCAATATCGTGCGCCAGCCCAACGACTTCTACCGTTCCCTGGCAAAGGGAGCTCGCGCAGCAGCATCTCAGTACGGGGGAGAGGACTTTGCGCTGACCTTTGGAGGCAACGAGATGCCAGGCTACCACACCGGTCCGGCCTGCCATCTCGGCTACCTGACGGGGGCTCGCCACAGCCATTTGGACAGTGCGGGCTACAGTCTTGATCAGCAAGCCGCCAAAGCTGGCCGCAGGCTCACACCCACCGAGGTGGCCGAGAAGCTTCTGGCCGAAGAGCGCTGGCGTCAGGTGCTCACGAGTTTGGTGATCTGCCTATTCGCGCGTAAGGTGTACGATGCGGAAACCATCCTCGATGCGCTGGCGACGGCAGGTTACCGATGGACGGAGACCGACCTTGACCGTCTAGGGATCCAGACCTTGAGAGTTAAATACGCCTTCAAACAGCGTGAGGGATTTAGCTTTGACAGCCTCGTGGTCCCGCGCCGTGTCATCGAGACTCCGTCGCCCGCAGGGCCGTTTGACGAAGTCTTTGTGCGCGCTGCCGTCCAGCACTACGCACAGCAGCTCTAAGGGGTAAGATACGGGACGGTCTGAGGTCCCTCAGGCAACACAGCGATCGTTGCCTGGGGGTTCTGGGCGAGCAGTGCGGCGATGCAACGCTCGATAGAGCGACAAGGGAGCAGTTTGGCCTCGCGGATCTGTTTGTCGGACAGGCCATCTGCGTAGACGTGGATCGTCGCCTTTTTCTGGATCTGCGCCTGAATCTGGGCCTCCCACTGATCCTGGCATCGAAATCCCGGCGCCATGATCCGAGCAAGCAATGCATCCACCGAGGGGGCCTCTCGTAGCAGGCGTCCGTACTCACCGTGGTCTGGAATTCCATCCCAACACTCAGCGGCGATGATGATGTGGCCCCCGGGTCTGACGATCTGTGCAGCCGCCGACATCCCCTTGACCGCTTGATACAGGTTCAGATCCAACGGGTAGCCGCTGTTCGAAGTGACCACAATATCATACGGGGCTGCAACTGGCTGCAACGCATGCGTCCGAACGAACTCCGTGGCTGCCCGGTGCGCGGTCAACATATCACCGGCAAAGACCCCGGTGATCTGTTGATGGCGGTTGAGTGTCACATTGAGCAGGAAGGTGGGGTGAGTCGCCATCGCCACGTCCCGGATCTCCTCCCACAGTGGGTTGCCATCAGTGATGGCCCAGGTGGCCTTAGGGTGGGACAGCATGGTGGCTCCATGGTTGTCCAGAATCGCATCGATGTCCGCGATGCCAGGGAGGACGGCTTTCGGGCCCCCGCTAAAGCCGGCGAAGAAATGGGGCTCCACGAAGCCGGTCAGGATACGGACAGAGGCCTCCATGTAGGCTCTGTGGACCCGCACCATGCGTCCTGAGGCGTTGCGGGCGACTGCAACCAGAGTCGCCTCGTCCCATGCATCGTGCTGGACGACGGTGTAGCGGCGGGCCACCTCTGGGCCCAGCATCTGGTCCAATTCATCCTGTGTTTGGGCTCGATGGGTACCCAGGGCGTTGATGAGGGTGATGTGGTCTGGCGGAACCCCGGCCTCGGCCAACGTCGACAGGAGCACCGGCAGTACCCGGTCGTTGGGCATGGGGCGCGTCAGGTCGCTGAACACCACCGCCACCCTGTCCCGGGGCCGGATCAGATCTACAAGCGGTGGGGAACCCAGTGGTGAGGAGAGGGCGGCAGAGATTGCTGCCCTCTCCTCGGTAAGTCCAGGGACATAACGTGGCTCAATGACAGTCACGGCCTGCGTGTCCGGCAACGTGACATCCAGCCCTGTCCGTCCGTAGGCCAATGTGACGTGCATCGATGCCCCCCTATACGACATCCAGACCAAGGTTGGGTTGCCGCCCTGGCAAGGCCTCCTTCAGTCGGTGATGCGGGCCTTCATCCAGGGATTGCTGTTGTGGAAGTCCGCCACGGCATTGCCGGGATGGACCAACCCGTCGAGGTACTGTCGATCCTCGTCAGAGAGAGTCATCTCCAGCACTGGCAGCGCATCCTCCAGGTGTGCCATGGTGCG
>CAZHBB010000028.1:6945-14094 GCA_964530185.1 uncultured Anaerolineales bacterium | reverse complement strand
CAGAGAGAGTCATCTCCAGCACTGGCAGCGCATCCTCCAGGTGTGCCATGGTGCGCGGCCCGATAATGGGAGAGGTCACGCCTGGTTGATCCTTGCACCAAAGCAAAGCCAATTGCGCCGCCGTCAGTCCCTGAGCCTCCGCTCGCTCCTTCACCTTGGCCGCCACCATCACGCTTTTGCGGGTGATCCGGGAGCGGAACAAGTCACCTGAACGCCCTGCCCGGGTGTCCTCGGGGAAGGAAGCTTTCTCCAACATCTCGAGCGTATACTTGCCGGCCAGGATACCCCCGGCCAGCGGCGACCAGGGCAGGATGGCCAGCCCATACTTCTGGGCCAGCGGGACCAGCTCGTTCTCGATGCGCCGATCGAGCAGGTTGTAAGGGGGTTGCTCGCTGATGTAGCGTGCGATGTTAAGGCGCTCGCTGATGGCAATCGACTCCATCACCATCCATGCCGGATGGGTGGAGCAGCCGATATAGCGGACTTTGCCAGAGCGGATCAGATCATCGAAGGCCCGCAGCGTCTCGTCCTGCGGGATCGTCAGCGACGGCCGGTGGAGCTGATAGAGGTCGATGTGGTCGGTCTGCAACCGCCGCAGTGAATCCTCGCACGCCTTGATGATGTGATACCGGGAGTTCCCCTGATCGTTGGGCCCGTCCCCCATTCGTCCGTGAACCTTGGTTGCCAGCACAACTTGATCGCGCATGCCGTTTTCTTTGAGCGCCTTGCCCACGATGCGCTCACTCTCGCCAGCATTGTATACGTTGGCCGTGTCAATGAAATTGATTCCAGCCTCCAATGCCCGGTTGATGATGGCGATCGAGGTCTCCTCATCGGTGGCCCCTCCGAAGTTCATCGCGCCCAGGCATAGGGGCGATACCATGACACCAGTCCTTCCTAACGATCGATATTCCATTGCGTTCCTCCTGTAAACAGTATATGTATCAGCGTGTCGGTTGTTTTGGTGGCCAGATCCTAGATCCATCGACGGCAGGCCATCTGGACCTCAGTATATTCGTGTCAGAGATACCTGCCAGATCCCCGTAGCGCCGTTGTTCGCTATGGGGATGAGGAGCTTGAAATCCTCTGTACCCGGAGCGCGTCTCCCTTGTGGCGCGAGTGCTGCATGCAGGGGAGGTACGAACAGTTGCTACGGGCCGTCCGCGACTCTTCTCAAACGTCGATCCCAAAGAGAATCCGTATCAGGTAACCCACGCCAAAGCTCAGAGCTGCGATGCTGATCGAGAGTCCGCTCATCTCCAGGAACCGGGGAAGGAACGGTTCCCCCCTGGCCACCGCGATATAGTAGTTGAACCCTGCGATGATCAGCACGGCGGCAGCAAGCGATAGCGCCAGACAGACGTAGTAGTTGGCCAGCAGCAGGTAGGGCAGCACCAACACCAAAACGGTAAACACATATGCGATGCCTGTGTAGAGGGCTGCCCGTCCTGGGGTCTTAGTGGTCTCCTCGGACTTGGTCGACAGGTACTCTGACGCGGCCATAGACATGGAGGCAGCAATGCCGGTGATAGAGGCCGTCAAGGCGATCAGTTGGGTGTCCTGAAGCGCCAGCGTCAGTCCGGCCAGGGCACCGGTCAGCTCTACCAGCGCATCGTTCAGCCCCAGCACAATCGATCCCGTGTAGCGCAGCCGTTCCTCATCCAGCATGGCGAGCAGGGCCTCCTCATGCCGTCGCTCGTCCGCCAGGATGACCTCAGCGCCTGGCAATTTCGCCACCATCGCCCCATAAGCCGCCTCGGCACGCTCTTCGCCCTGCTCCATCAGCTTCAAGGCAAAGGTGATGCCCAATACTCGTGCCAGCAGCGTGTACCAGAGGATCTTGAGATGATCAGGCGGCACATCCTCCTCCGTGTGTTGCTTCCAGGCATGGTAGTGTGCCAGCTCGTCCGCCGCGATCCTCTCCAGCACCTTGCGGTTGTCGGGGGATTTCTCCACCTTCGCCAGATTCGAATAGACATGGTGCTCGGTGATCTCATTGCGCTGAAACTGGCGAACGATCTCACGCAGGTCAAGGTTGTCGATCGTCATCGTTGTCTCCTTCCCTCATGGGCGACAGGATGGCTCGTCAGTCGGTAGAATCCATCGCTACCGCACCATGAATTTGACACAGACCGGCATCGAGATTTCCAGTTCCTGTCCCGCTGGTTGCGGCATACCTGACCGGGGATCCACCTTGAAGAATACCACGTTGTCGCTGTCCTGATTGGCTGCCAGCAGGTAGGCCCCCACCGGGGCAATAGCGAAGTTACGTGGGGTATGCCCCCCGCTCGCCACGTGTCCCACGGGGTTCAGCTTGCCTGTCGCCTGGTCGATCGCGTAGACGGCCAGGCTGTCATGCCCGCGGTTGGAGCCGTAGAGGTAGTCGCCGGTAGGTAATACGTGAATGTCAGCCGTAGTGTTGGGCCCCTCATACCCCTCTGGCAACGTGGGTACCGTCTGCAGCGCCTGTAACCCTCCCGTCTGCGAGTCGTAAGCGAACGCTATGATCGTGTTGCCCATCTCATTGATCAGATAGGCGAAGCGACCACTGGGATGAAAGGCCATATGGCGTGGGCCGGATCCACCTGCCACGGCCACGTAGGGTGGGGTGTTAGGTCTCAGCTTGCCGGGCTGCGAGGCTATATCATAGATCATCAGGCGATCGATACCCAGGTCGGCGACGTAGGCACGCCGCCCATCCGGGTCCAAGGTCACAGAGTGAGCATGGGGCCCCTCTTGTCGTCGTGGGTTGGGGCCTGAGCCCTCATGCTGTACGATGTCCGATGCTGGCGCCAGCCCACCATCCTCGCGTACCGGATAGACCGCGGCTGAGCCGCTGCCATAGTTGGCGACGAAGGCGTAGGCCCCGTCCGGGCTCACCGTCACGTGGCAAGGGTATGTGCCATGGGATGGCTGCTGATTGATCAGCGTCAACAGCCCCGTGTGGGGGTCAATGGCGAACGCGCTCACGGCCCCGCCCGGCGCGCCCTCGAACTCCGTAAGCTCGTTGACGGCATACAGGTACTTCTTGCTGGGATGGATCGCCAGGAAGGAGGGATTAGGCGTCTGGGCTGTGCCCAGTAGCTCTGTCTCTCCCGTCACCGGATCAAAATCGAAGATATAAATGCCGGCACTTCCCTTTTGGGTATAGGTGCCCACATAGAGGATCACGCGTGCATTTGGTCGCCCATTCATCGTCTCTGCTCCTTGCGGATGGTTCATGATATGTGCTGATCGGCACCCTGCTCCAAGGACGATCAGCATGATTACTATTAAGTCTACTCGCGCCCACCAGGTAAGCAATGCCGCTGTGGTGGGTACTGGGCTTGTCCCAGCGATCTTTGTCAGTGACAATGTTCCGCGGTTTTTTGTGGTCGCCGGTCGATTCCATCTGTGGCCAGGCATTTAGTAGTCCTCTATCTCGCCTTTCAGATACAGATCGAAGAACGCCCTCACATAGCCGTAGATCTCGGGCCACCGGCCGTGATCGCCGGAGAACCCATGTCTCAGGCCACCAAGCAGGATCAGTGTCGAGATCACCCATGCTTGAACAGCAAGCGATCCACCTGGCATGTCCTCTATACTACAGCCTGAGCATAGCAGGAGCACGTCCAATGGTCCAGTGCACACTGGTGGCGAAAGCCGACCACTTCACCGTACCCCGCATCCCAGATCTTGAGCAGTCGCTTGCAGGGTCTTGGGGCTTTAGTACTATATGGCGCACAGCAAAGGTATACAGGGAGTCAGGTGACAGTTACATTGGGAATAACTGTCACCTGACTTGATGTCACGGCATGGAAATGAACGGCGATCTCATCGTCGTAGCCAGGTGACAGCCACTTTCAAAGTGACTGTCACCTGAGAGCACCGTATGGAAATGAACTACGATCTCATCGTCGTGGGCGCGGGGAGTGGGGGGATCGGGGCAGCGGTGACGGCTGCCCGTTTGGGCTTGCAGGTCTTGCTCCTCGAGAAGCGCCGACGCCTCGGCGGGACGGTTGTTGCCGCTGGGGTCTCCATCTGGGAGCCTGGCGTAGGCGGCACCGGGCTGCCCTTTGAGATCTACCGCCACCTGCGCACGATCCCCGACGCGGTTGGCATCTACTCCTTCGGCCGTCATATGGCATGGGCGTCGCTGGACGAGGTCTCTCCCTATCCCGGCGGAGAGCACGTCATCGATCCACAGCGCCGCTATCCCGACACGCTACGTCGCTACGGTGTCGGCCCCCTGGCTACGCACGAGGCGCAGGTCCGCGCCCTGTGGCACGGGGTCGTCTTTGAGCCGGAGGCTTACGTCCGGGTCGTGGAGCGGATGCTTGCTGCGACCGGGCGCTGTACCGTGCGCTGTGCGACGGCTTTCACGGTCGCGCACGTTGCCTCTGGCCACATTCAGGGGCTGACGCTTTCCGATGGCACCCTGGTCACCGCGCCGTTCTTCGTCGATGCTACGGGCGATGGCGTCCTGGCCCGCGCTGGCGGCGCTGAGGCCTTGTTGGGGCAGGATCCGCAGACACGTTTTAACGAACCTGACGCGCCTGCAGATACCACGCGGCACCTAAACGGGGCAACGCTCATCTACCGGGTGACCCCAACGGCTGCTCCGGGGATCGAGCCCCTGCCCGCAGGCACACCAGCGGAGTGCTGGTGGCGGAACGACTTTCCCGTAGCCAGCATCACGCACTTCCCCAATGGGGACCTGCACATTAATATGCTGCCTACTATGGAGGGGAGGGAAGCGCTAGCGCTCGCGCCGGAGAGCGCCCTGCGGGAGGCGCGCCGCCGTGTGCGTGCCCACTGGCACCACTTGCAGGAGACCTTCCCAGAGTTTCGGCGTTACCGTATACGTTGGATCGCCCCGGCCCTGGGCATCCGTGAGAGCTGGCGCGTTCTGGGCGAGGTGGTGCTCACCGAGCTTGACCTGCTCGCTGGGCTCTCGAGCCAGCGGCACGCTGACATTATCGCCCTGGCTGATCACGCCATGGACGTCCATGGTGAGACTGGTACCCACGGCGGGCCCAGGGAGCTGGTCGAACCCTATGGGATCCCCTATCGCTGTCTGATCCCCCGGGGCTTTGACAACTTGCTGGTTGCATCGCGCGCGGCCAGCTTCAGTGCACTGGCTGCGTCTAGTTGTCGTCTGTCGCGCACGATGATGCACCTGGGGCAGGCGGCTGGCACCGCAACTACCCTGGCGGCGGTGCTTGGCGTCGGATACCTTGAGGTCCCCCCGGATCAGTTGCGAGACCGGCTACGAGCGCAGCACGTGCAGCTTGACCACCCAATGCCCGCTGCGTTGCAGCGCTATCTTGAGCAAGAAATTCCAATAGATCCTTTGGAGGCGCAGGAGAGATGAAACGTAAGCCATCAGATCACCCCAACATTGTCGTTTTCTTCACAGACCAGCAGCGCTGGGACACGACAGGCATCCATGGGAACCCTTTGGGCCTGACTCCCAATTTCGATCGCATGGCGGTCATGGGGACGCACGTCTTCAACAGCTTCACCTGTCAGCCTGTGTGTGGCCCGGCCCGTGCCAGCTTGCAGACTGGGCGCTACAGTCTGGACACTGGAGTGTGGCGCAATGGTCTGGCACTACGCCCCGGCGAGCAGACGCTCGCGCACTATTTTCGAGAGGCGGGCTATACCACCGGCTACATCGGCAAGTGGCACCTGGCCAGCGAGCAGGCAGTCCCCAAGGAGCAGCAAGGCGGATACGATTTCTGGCTGGGCGCCAATGTGCTGGAGTTCTGCTCGGAGCCCTATGACACTGTGATGTATGACGGTGACCAGCGACCGGTGAAGCTCCCTGGCTATCGGGTGGACGCCCAGACGGATGCCGTCATCCGCTACATCGATGTGCACCAGCACGAGCCCTTCTACCTTTTTGTCTCCTATCTGGAGCCTCATCATCAGAATCGCATCGACGACTTCGTGCCGCCTGATGGCTACCGCGAGCCTTACCAGAACCGCTGGATCCCGCCTGATCTGGCTGCTTTAGGGGGATCGACACAGCAGCATATTGCGGGCTACTATGGCATCGTCAAACGGCTCGATGAGGCGCTTGGCCGCATTCTCGACGCGTTGAAGAGCCTGGATCTCGATGAGAATACTATCGTGCTCTTCACCTCCGATCACGGTTGCCATTTCAAGACGCGGAATGGGGAGTATAAGCGTTCTTGCCACGAAAGTTCCATCCGTGTGCCCACTGCTTTCATCGGACCTGGCTTCACGGGCGGCGGGCGGATTCAGGAGTTGGTGAGCCTGGTGGATCTGCCACCTACGCTGCTGGACGCTGCCGGTATCCCTGTCCCCGACTCGATGCACGGGCGCTCGATCTTGCCACTGCTCCACGGCGGTACTGCTGAGTGGCCCCGAGAGGTGTTTATGCAGATCAGTGAGGCTCAGGTGGGCCGGGCTATTCGTACCCATCGCTGGAAGTACAGCGTGAGCGCACCCGATAGGGATGGAGGTCGTGATCCCGACAGCGATCACTACGTCGAGGAGTTTCTGTATGATCTCCAGGCTGACCCCTATGAGCTGCACAACCTGATTCATTACGACGCCTATGATGAGCTCAAGGCCATGCTGCGCGAGCGTTTGCTTCAGCGCATGCAAGAGGCGGGCGAGGAACGCCCGACCATCGAACCGGCACCAACCCAGCGCAGCGGACAGCGTCATATCACCTTCGAGGAGATGAAAAGCTAGCAGGGAGACCCTTCACAATTGCCAGCCAACCTGGCGTGTTTGGTACGGTCTCAGGAAAGGCGTGGAGGGAGCGGCCGAGGCTGTGGCGCTGTGGGACTGACCCGCTGAACGCGATGCACAATTGGGCGATGTCGCGGCTTCTAGTGACCTTCCTACCCGGAGGGCGAACCGTTGTGCGGACTTTGACCCTGGCAGGGCGAGCTGCCCATGCTATAATCCTGTGTGAGTGGGCGCAGACCTGGTGGACACCTCGGTTTGAGAACGGGCCGTGGGGGGCTCACCACACCTGCATCGTGCGATGCCAGGGCCTCTAGACCGATCCCGGCAGACAGGTGAATGCTATTGCGCTGCGACGAGAAAAGCATCGGAGGGATTTTGTGACGTCTGAACAGATCTTCCTCATCCTCACCGTGGTGGTTCCCCTGGTCCTCGTTATCCGGGATC
>CAZHBB010000028.1:0-6845 GCA_964530185.1 uncultured Anaerolineales bacterium | reverse complement strand
CAGATCTTCCTCATCCTCACCGTGGTGGTTCCCCTGGTCCTCGTTATCCGGGATCGATTATCCGTGGACGTGGCTGCCCTATTGATGGCTACAATCCTGGGCTTCGGGCAGCTACTGGGCATGGGCCTGCTTGGGGCATCCCATACTCCTGAGGCGGCACTCCAGGCATTGTCGGGATTGAGTGAACCGGCCGTGTGGACCCTGATCAGCCTCTTCATCATCACTTATGCCCTGCAGAAGTCAGGAGTTACCCGCTGGCTTGCGCGCCGAATCATTGACTTTGGTGGCGCCTCGGAGCGGCGATTGATTGTGCTTTATACTGGCGCCACAGCGGTACTGTCGTTGTTCATGAATAACTTGGCAGCAGGTGCTTTGATGCTCCCCAGTGCGGTCGAGACAAGTCGGCGCACGGGGATCAGGCCCAGCAAACTGTTGATCCCTGTTGCCTATGGGAGCCTCCTGGGTGGGAGTGCCACCTACTTTGCCACTGCCAATATCATCACCAGCAACCTGTTGACCAGGGCCACGCCTCCGCAGCAGATGCTGCGCATCTTTGACTTCTTGCCTACTGGCGGCCTGATTCTCGTCGGGGGGCTAGTGTTCTTTGGGGTGTTGGGCCCACGCCTCCTACCCGACCGGCAACCACCGTCCGAGTTAACCATGACCCGGTACACCACGCGGGATCTGGAGGTCTACTATAGGCTGGATGAGCGGCTGTGGGAGGTCAAGGTGGCGTCAGGCTCCGCGCTTTCAGGTAAGACCCTGGAGGAGAGCCGCATTGGAGAGATGTTGGGGGTCACCGTGATAGGCCTCTGGCATGACCACCAATCCGTCATCGCCCCTGGCCCCCAGCAGGTCATCCTGTCGGGGGACACCCTGCTCGTCGTGGGCCGGGAGGAGCGGGTGCGCAAACTGACAGAAATGGGGGCGGAGATCAGCCGGGAGAGCACCCGAGATCAGTTGAGCGCCCACGGTATCTCATTGATCGAGGTGCTGGTGGCGCCTCACTCACAGGTGTTGGGTAAGACACTGCGGGATCTGGCATTTCGCGCCCGGTATGGGTTCACCGTGGTGGCGCTGGCGCGGGATGCCCGCAACTACCGAACCGACGTCGGCGAACTCAAACTGAGGATGGGGGACGCGCTGCTGCTCATCGGACCCATGGAAGCACTTGACGCGCTGCGCAAGACCCCTGACTTCATCGTGTTGGAGCCAGACACCAGTGATCGCCCGGTGCAGCGGATCCCGGCCCTGGTGACCCTGGCCGTGATGGGGGTGGGGATCGTCGCCTCGATTCTGGGTGTCCCGGTCCACTTCGCTATGCTGGCGGGTGCGTTGGTGTTGCTGATCACGGGCATATTGAGCACCGAGGAGGCCTATCGGGCTGTCAACTGGCAGGCCATTTTCCTGATCGCGGGCATGTACGCAGTGAGCTTATCCATGGTGGAAACGGGGCTTGCGAAGGCGATCGGTGACGTTGTGGTCACGTTCACGGCATCTTTGGGGCCGCTAGGCTTGGCGGCAGGAGGGTATGTGCTCACATCCGTATTGACTCAGGTTATGGGGGGGCAGGTGGCGGCCTTGGTCACCGCGCCCATCATGATCAGCGCGGCTATCCAGCTTCACACCAGCCCTCAGGCTGTTGCCGTCGCTACTGCGACGGGTTGCTCGGCTTCCTTTTTCACGCCTCTCGCTCATCCGGTGAACATCTTGATGATCACCCCGGCCAACTATGAGTTCGAGGATTTCTTCCACATCGGTTGGCGTTTGACCATTGTTTGCTTCCTTGCCTTGCTCCTGGGCCTGGTCCTCTTTTGGGGACTGTAGCCCAATTGCGCGGGCGCTCCCAGGCCTGCGGCTTCAGTGGTTCGGTCGAAGGAGAGACTGCTATGAATGAGGGGAAAAAGGCTGTCGTGCCCCGGGCCTTCCATGTCATGACCAAGCCCCGGGGGCCCATCTGCAACCTGGCCTGTAAGTATTGTTACTATCTTCCCAAGGCCAAGATGTACCCCGGTAGCAACTTCTGGATGTCCGATGAGGTGTTGGAGAGCTTCACCAGACAGTACATCGAGGCCCAGCAGGTCCCAGAAGTTACGTTCGGTTGGCAGGGGGGAGAGCCACTCCTGATGGGAATCGAGTTCTTCGAACGCGCCCTTGAGTTCCAGGAGAAATACCGGCGGCCCGGAATGCGCATCATCAACACGCTGCAGACCAATGGGACTTTGGTTGATGACGGTTGGGCACAGTTCTTCCATGACCATAATTTCCTCATCGGCCTCAGTCTCGATGGCCCTCAGGCCCTACACGATGCTTACCGGGTAGACAAAGCAGGAAAGCCCACCTGGGAGCGCGTCATGCGGGGATTGCGAATCCTACAGGCCCATGCGGTGGAGTACAACATCCTGTGCACAGTCCATGCTGCAAATGCCGGACACCCGCTGGAGGTCTATCGTTTCTTTCGCGATGAGGTGAAAGCGACGTTCATCCAGTTCATTCCCATCGTCCGGAGGGACAACGAGACGGGCCATCAAGAGGGGCTCACAGTCACAGAACACTCGGTGACCGGGAGGCAGTACGGTGATTTCCTCATTGGCGTGTTCGATGAATGGGTGCGGCACGACGTTGGCCGCGTATTCGTGCAGATTTTTGATGTCGCCCTCGCGGCCTGGATGGGTCAACGTCCTGGACTATGCGTCTTTGAGCCCACCTGCGGCCTGGGACTTGCCATGGAACACAACGGTGACGTCTACGCCTGTGACCACTACGTCGAGCCCCGTTATCTGCTGGGCAACCTTATGGAGACCCCGTTGATGGATCTCGTCGCATCGCCCCAACAACGGCAGTTTGGGCGCAACAAGCTCGAGACGTTGCCCAAGCAGTGCCTGGAGTGTGATGTCCGCTTCGTCTGCAACGGTGGCTGTCCCAAAAACCGCATCCTGCCAACGCCCGATGGTCCGTTTCTGAACTATCTCTGTGAGGGCTACAAAGCCTTCTTCCACCACATCGATCGGCCTATGAAGATGATGGTGGAGGAACTGCGTCATCATCGCGCCCCAGCCAACGTCATGCAGCGGATCAGAGAGGAGGACAAGGCTCTGGAGGAGGCGTTTGCCAAAGCGGGGCGCAATGACCCTTGTCCGTGTGGCAGCGGCAAGAAGTTCAAGTACTGCCACGGTCGGCTGCGCCGCTGAGGGGCGAACCTTCTTCAGGAAGTGACCTGCGACATGGATCTCGTATCAAAGGCCGAGGCAGATTGAGTCCTCTGCCTCGGCCTTGTTCGACGCAAGCCCATCGATGGTGATCAGGCCAGCAGCAGCAAGGGGTCCTCGATCAGCTCCTTCACGTGTTGCAGGAACCGTGCGGCAGGTGCACCGTCGACCACGCGGTGGTCCACCGTCAGACTCAGCCACATCCTCTGCCGCACCACTACTTCGCCGTCCACGACCGCTGGCACTGGTTTGATGCGTCCGACTCCCAGGATTGCTGTCTCAGGATAGTTGATGATGGGGGAGAAGGCGTCGACCTCATACATCCCGAGGTTCGTGATGGTGAACGTGCCCAATGTCAGCTCATCCGGCAGTGATTTGCCCTTGCGGGCCCGCTCCACCATGGCCCGCACATCGCGCGCGATCTCCACCAGCCCCTTTTTGTCAGCGTCGAAGACATGGGGCACGAGCAGTCCCCGCTCCGTGTCCACGGCGAGGCCAATGTGAATTCCCTTCATTTCCTGAATGGCATCACCGGACTGCCGTACGTTCATATAGGGGAATGCACGTAGTGCCTGGGCCACCAGTTTGATCATCAAATCGTTGTAGCTCAAGTTGAAGCCCAGGATGTCAGCAAGCCGCTGCTTGAGGCGTTCCCGCAGCTCAACGAGGGCCGTCGCGTCGACCTCCATCGTCAGCGTAAAGTGGGCCGTGGTCAGGTGGCTCTCTCGCATCCGCTCAGCGATGATGGCTCGCAGCCCGGAGAGCGGTACAGCTTCTGCCTCAGGTGCGGCGCTCGGCTCTGGTGCCCCACGAGGCTGTGGCTCCTGGACCTCCGGGGTGGGTCCTGCCTCTGCGGCTGCGACTACGGCCGCTGCAGCCTCGACGTCCGCCTTGGTGATCCGTCCCTGAGGTCCCGTGCCTGTAACCTGACGCAGGTCCACACCCAAGTGTTCTGCCAATTGGCGAGCCACTGGCGTCACCTTGGGCATGGAATCCAGGTAAGCCTGGACATCGCGCTCGACAATGCGCCCATTAGGGCCTGTGCCTGTGATCTCCTCCAACGCAACCCCGTGCTCACGCGCTAGTTTGCGCGCACGTGGAGAGGCGAAGATTCGCTCCCGGGCGGCACCTGGGGCTGCGGACTCCGTGGGGGGTGCCGGCGCTTCAGAGGGCTCGACCCGCTCTGCGGCCTCAGCAGCTTCAGCCATTGTTCCGGAGGCCACTGGAGGCATTGTGTCCTCTTCCAAAGGCTCATCCGGTGTGCGGGTCATCAAGGCCACGACCGTCAACACCGGGCGGGTCTCACCGGCAGGCACCAGGATCTTACGCAGGTAGCCGCGCCGTGTTGCCTCCACATCCAACACTGCTTTGTCGGTTTCGACTGTGAACAGCACATCGCCCTGCTGAACCCGGTCGCCCTCCTTCTTCAACCATTCAACGATGCGACCTTCCTCGACAGTCTGTCCAAGTTTGGGTAGGATTACCTCATAGGCCATGTGGCTGCCTCCTGCTAAAGCACACTGCGGATGGCCTTGATGATGCGGTCGACGTTGGGGATGTCCGCGTCTTCCAAGGTCTCGGCCATAGGAACTGGCACATCGTAGGCCGAGACGCGCACGATCGGTGCATCCAGCCAGTCGAACAGCTCCTCCTGAATCCGAGCGGCGATCTCGGCGATGAACGAGTTTGTGGGGTAGGCCTCGGTGATGCCCACAACCCGCCCTGTCTTGCGGACAGACTCGGCGATAGTCTCCATGTCCAGCGGCTTCAGGGTGCGTAGGTCGATGACCTCGACGCTCACGCCTTCCTCTGCCAGCTTCTCCGCCGCCTCGAGGGCCCGGTGCACCATGCGCGAGTAGGTGATCACTGTGACATCTGAGCCCTCGCGTTTGACATCGGCCACACCGAACGGGATGATGTAGTCTTCATCCTCAGGCACCGGTCCTTTAAGCCCATAGATCATCTTGTGCTCGATGAACATCACCGGGTTGTCGTCGCGGATAGCTGCCTTGAGCAACCCTTTGACGTCATAGGGCGTGCTGGGCATCACGACGTAGATCCCTGGGAAGTGGGTCCACAGAGCCTCCAGGGACTGGGAGTGGTGGGCTGCGATGCTGCGTCCCGCACCGCCCTCTGTCCTGACCACCAGGGGGACGGTGGTCTTGCCACCGAACATGTAGCGATTCTTGGCCCCCTGGTTGGCAAGCTGATCCATCGCCAGGGGGGTGAAGTCGACGTACATGATCTCGATGACTGGTCTCATCCCTGCCATAGCAGCGCCAACGCCGGAGCCGGCAATGGTGGCTTCGGAGATAGGGGTGTCCCGCACGCGCTCGGGTCCGAATTCGTTAAAGAGCCCGCGGGTGGCCCCGTAAGCCCCGCCGTACAGGCCGATATCCTCGCCCATCAGGAAGACGTTCTCGTCACGGTGCATTTCCTCGCGCAGGGCCTCTTGAATGGCCTGTCGGTATTCGATGATCCGTGTGCCGGGTCCGCCCTTGCGTACGCGCTCGCGTAACGCCTTTTCCTTCTCGATATCCGCCTGCGTCCACTTGAACGGTGCGTAGACGAACTTCTCTAACTCCTCAGCCGGCGGCATTGGGGAGCCCAGGGCAAACTCTGTGGCCTTTTCGATCACCTCTTCGGCCTGCGCCTCAATCTCGTCGATCTCAGCCTCGGTGGCCAGCCCGCTCTTCACCAGCAACGCCGCAAAATTGGGGATGGGGTCGCGGGCTTTCCACTTGGCCTCCTCCTCCCGGGTGCGATACTTGCGCGGATCGGAACGGGAGTGTCCGTACCAGCGATATGCCTGGCACTCTAGCAGCACTGGACCCTCTCCACTGCGCGCATGGTCTACGGCCCGCCCAACGGCGTCCCGTACCGTCAGCACATCCATGCCATCCACAATCTCACTTGGTATTCCGTAAGCGCATGCCCGATCGGCGATGTTCAGCTTTGCCACGGCCTTTTCCAGGGGGACTGACATCGCGTAGAGGTTGTTCTCCACGATGTAGACCACTGGCAGCTTCCAAAGCGCGGCCAGGTTGAGGGACTCATGGAAGTTGCCTGTGTTTGTCGCCCCATCCCCAAAGAAACAGAGCACCACGTTGCCCGTGTTCTTCATCTTCTGGGCTAACGCAGCCCCCGTTGCCACCGGGATGTTGCCTCCTACAATGCCCGTCGCCCCCAGGTTTCCATGCTCCACGTCCGCAATGTGCATCGAGCCACCGCGCCCTTGCGAGTATCCTGTGGACCGTCCGCAGAGCTCCGCCAGCATCTTGTTGACGTGTTCCTGGTGTTCCTCTTCAGTCTTCGCCAAGACCGCCCCACGTGCATAGCAATGCCCGTGCCCACGGTGGGTGCTGGTGATGAGGTCGGTGTCTTTGAGCACTGATATGGCACCGACGGCAATCGCTTCCTCGCCCGCATACAGGTGAGATGCACCCTTGATCAAGTTGCGTCCCAGGAGGTCGAAAACCTGGTTCTCGAACATGCGGATAACCCACATTTCCTTCAGGAGCTCCAGGGCCCGCTCCTTGCCCAATTCTTGCACCATCTTCTCTTTGTCCATAGTGACTCCTCTTTGATGATAGTCGATTCAACCAACTATTGCATGGCAGCGTCACGCAGTGCCGC
>CAZHBB010000027.1:6798-35333 GCA_964530185.1 uncultured Anaerolineales bacterium | reverse complement strand
CGGCGAGACCTGTGCCGCCACATTGCTCCATGAGCTGAGAGGTACTGGCCTCCTTGTCACCGCCCATTGGGACGATGCCAGGTCCATGATACAAGTCCACGTGTCCCCATCCACAGTGTCTGATACACGGATGGAGCTGATTCAACAGCCGGGAACCCACTCCGAGCCGCTCGCAGCAGACGGTGCCCAGATCCTGTGGTACATCCTGGATCGCCTCCCCCACCCCTTGCCCGACGCCTGCGGAGTTCCAGAGACTTTCACTCTCACCGTGTGCACTGAGAGCGAGGGTCATCAATGCTATGTCATGGCATGTCGGGGCGCGACCCTGGCTTCATGGCTCGCTCAAGACCTCAGTGACGAGGAATTTGCCCGCGACGCCCGCTATCGCGAGATCAGTGCCCCGTGATTAGCCCTCGTGCTGAGTGCCGTGTAGGAGCCTTAGAACTCCTATCGGATCATTCGTGATGATGGCGTCGACTCCCAATCGGGCCATCCGCTGAATCGAAGCCGGTTTGTCAACAGTCCACGTAGCTATACGTAGGCCGAGCCGATGCGCCAGTCTCACAGACCATGCCTGGACGAGAGAGAAATGGGGGTGGAGAGCTTCAAAGGGGGTAAATGGAACAAGCCACGGCAGCCCCAGGCTCATAGGACTATAGAGCAATCCTCGCGGGATTCCGGGCGCGAAACGGCTGAAAGCATGAAGCAGGTATGGTTGGAAGGAGGAGACCCACACATGAGATGCAGTATGCGTTTCCTGCACCACCTGCGCAACCGCAGCGGCTAGCGCCTTGTTGCGCCCCCTTCGTTGTCCCTTCAGCTCGATATTGACCAACATCTGGTCTCCAAAATCCTCCAGCACCTCCCTGAGAGTCGGCACAGGTTCCCCAACAAAGGTCTCGCCAAAGCTCCTGCCAGCGTCAAGGCGTTTGATGTCCTTCAAGGTCATTTCGTCAATGTAGCCATGCCCATCAGTTGTCTCATCGACCGTCGCATTGTGCATGACCACTGGCACTCCGTCCGACGTCAGATGAACATCTAACTCAACGCCATCAGCCTTACACTGCAGTGCGGCTCGGAAGGCAGCGAGTGTATTCGGTGGGGCCACCAAACTGGCACCCCTATGTGCAATTACCAAAGGCCTGTCTGGATTCCACCATTCTTCTGGAAAACTCGTTCTCTTCTTCATCTTGTCACAGATCCACAAAGTAAGATAGAGCAGCGCGGTCAATTAACTCCTTAGTCATTGCTGGAGGCGCGTTAAGATAGAGTGCGATATCCGCAATCTGATCCAACAGATCCCGCGGATGGCACGCCCGTGGAGCGCGGTTGGCCTTAATATAGTGCTCCCGAATAAGATAGGCCAGCGCGGGTTCGGAGAACGGGATATTTCGGTTCTTGGCAGCGCGCCTGAAGATCTCAGCGAACTCTTCCCAACTCGGATCGCCCACGTGTATTTTGTGTCGAATCCGACGTAGAAACGCTTCATCCACAAGTTCCCGAGGTTGCAAATTAGTTGAGAACACGATAAGCACCTCAAAAGGCACCTCGAACTTGCGCCCTGTGTGCAGGGTCATGAAATCAATACGCCGGTCCAGAGGCACAATCCAACGATTGAGGAGCTCACTAGGCCGGACCGCCTGGCGTCCAAAATCATCAATGAGTAACACCCCACCGTTTGCCTTCATTTGGAAGGGAGCCTCATAATACTTGAAATCGACATTATACACCAGGTCAAGGCTCTCCATCGTCAGTTCGCCACCGACCACGATGAAAGGCCTCCGTATTTTGACCCAGCGAGCATCAACGCGCTGCGGTTGACTCTCGTCAACTTTAATGTGGCTAGCGTCGTCAAACAGCTTGATGAATTGCCCTTCGACCTCGATGGCATAGGGGATGTAAACATCCCCCTCCATAAGTGTGGTGCCAATAGCTTCAGCGATAGAGGTCTTTCCATTGCCTGGCGGGCCGTACAGGAAGATGGAGCGTCCCGAGTTGATGGCTGGCCCGATCTGCTCGAAGGTATCTTCGTTGAAGACCAGGTGAGCCAACGCCCGCCGCAGTTGTCGCTGATGCACTATCACATCCCGTAGTCCCTGCTCCCGTACTCCTTTGACGTACGTCTCCAGAGTCACAGGAGCCGGCCCCATGTACTGCGAACGCTCCATGGCCTCGCGAGCCATCTCGCGGCCACGGCTTGTCAACACGTACTCATAGCTGGCCTCCGAGAACCCGCCGCGGCCTGTCGCGCTCCGCACCTCACACAGTTGCTCTCGACGCATGAACTCTAGCACCACGGAGACGACATTGGAGAAAGGCAACCCCATCCGTAAGGCCAGATCGCGGCCTGTCAGAAAGCTCTCGAAGTAGAAAGTCTTGAGTGCCAGGTCTGTCAGCAGACCCAGACTTAACCCGGTCTCTTCGACAGATCTTGGCGCAAGAGGCACAAACTTCTGGGTGGATGTAGATGGAGACGTCATCTGTGAAACGCTCAAGGTCAATTTACCTCCTACTTTCCTCTGAGTTTAACCCGAGCTCAATCTGAAGATTCAGAAGCATGCTCAAGAACCGTTAACTGCATTGCCGGCGTGCGTCCCCAAACCTCAGGAAAGTGACTCACTTCAACCCGGGCTGGAAGTGCCGTGTAAGTCCCCGGAACCGCGGCACGGAGCAGATACACTCCCTCGTGGACGCCAGCGGAGAGACGGTCAGCGTAGAAGTGGGCTGCCTCATCCCGCAAGTCTTGCCACACGAAATCCCCAGGCAGCCATGTTCCTTCCACTCTGTCCCATGAGTACTCTGAACTTATCCGCTGCGTGGGTGTGGTGCTTATCAAGGGGTTCAGTGCTGTGAAACCTCCAGGATAAGGATCCACCACGTGCACATAGTACGCTGAATCATGCACAATGACGTTCAACCTCACAAGCACAACATCTCCCACATGGACCGAGGTCACTGGCTCACATCGATCGCCCCCCCGGCCCTCCAAGTCAATGGGGAGCGACACCTTGCAGTAATGCCGCTCGATGTCCAATCCCCGGGACACAGGCTTGTCGAGTGCGTTGAGGGCTATCTCTGTGCGTAAACGTGCATTATAGTATAGCTTCCCCCGCCCAGCACCACGCTCGATGGCAAACAAGTTCAAGCCTTGCTGAAACGTCCACGAACCGAGTGACTCCCCCAGCTTAAAGGTCAACGAAACACTCTCGTCTTCCCCTTCAACCTCGGACGCTGTCGTCTGACCATCGGGCGAAAGCAATGCGAGGCGCCAGGCGTATTCAGGAGACACATCACCACTTGCAGACACATAGTCCGCCAGGGCCAGGGTGGCCCACGCAGTCTCGTAAGGCGTATACCAGGTCTCGGAGAGACGTGTCAGCATTAGCCATCTCACTGCGTGAGGCAACAGTGGATCGGTGGGAGCCAGGGTGGACAGAGCCTTCACCACAGTAGCCGTCGCCTGTACTGGCGTGATCCACTCGCGTGGTGATTCTTCATCCCAATAGGCCCCGCTACCGCTGACGACTGCAGCAGAGCGCAGCTCTTCCAACAGGGTTGCAGCGCGCGGATCGCGCGCATCAATCGCTGCCAACGCCATCGCCAATAGCGCATGGCCGCTGGCCCCTAACTGACCACGATTCTCATAAAGGATCCCCCCCATGCCGTCTGGAAGAGAGCGACCGGCCAAGGCCAGTAAGTAAGCACCAAGAGCCATCTGTGTATCTCCTAGTGATGCCTCTGGCGCCTCACTCAGACTTTGGCTCAGGAAACGCTCTGTATAATCCAATGATCGATCCAGCACATCCCTATGTATCTCGATGCCAGCATCGCGTGCGCCCAGCATGCCCAGGCAAACGTACAACGTAAGACGAGGCTGGCTTGGTCCTTGCCACCATCCCCACCCTCCATCCGCATTCTGGTGCGCATAGATGCGCTCAAAGGCCTCCCGGATAGAGGTATGCAGATCGGAATCGGCCTCTTCCAGGCCAAGAGCCTGCAACGCCCGCAGGCTGGCCACGGCAGGCAACAACGAACTTACCCAGGCATCGGTCGGCTGAGTAGTGTGGGATCGCTCCAGCGTGCTTAGCACAACGGAACGCAGAGGACTCACGAGCGACGTGTCTATGTTCAATGTCAGGCTGGTACGAGGCCCGACTCCGGAGGGAACGATTACAGCCTCAACCCGCCTTCCAGCCCCTTCGAGGACACCTGCGTTTCCGACGAACGAGGTCGTGGCATAATGTTGAATGTCAATGTGACCTTGCACAGCGTCCCGATAGCTGCCAGCTTGGACAGAGATCAAAACGGTTGCTACAGTCGCTGTCATCTCTTCATCCACCGTCACGGGCCAGGTCACGCGCACCTGTTGTGCGGCAGGCACTGAAACCTGCTTGAGCGACGGTGCTGACAGCGCAACCCCTGCCGAAACCGTCAAATCTACTGATACTTCGAGCGGCCCATCGGTGTTGTTGTAGATCATCGAACCGATCGTCGTGGAATCGCCAATCACCAGAGCGCGAGGAAGTAGCGGCTCAGCCGCAAGAGGCTTCCAGACGCGAAGTGTAGCCTCTGCCTCACCCACCCTTACAGCAGGTTGAGCGACTGAAACCACAGGGGCACTGGTGCTGATTGCCCAGGCCCTAATCACCCACGTGGTAAGCGAATCAGGGAGCTGAAGCACTACCTCAGCCTCTCCTGATATGTCTGTCGTCAGTCGCGGCAACCACAGGGCAGTGTCAGGAAAATGCACACGCGGATCCAGGCCGGCGCCTTCCCCGGCGCCTCCGCCTAACCCGCCTAAGCCTTGAGCCTGCTCCTCCAGCACAGCCAGCCAGTGTTCGGCCTGAGACCTCATGCGGGCCAGCGATACCAGTCCGGCATCGCCCGTAAGGACGGCCAAAGCACGCGATCCATAGAAGACTTTCTGGATCGATTGACTTGAAGCATGCCTGAGGCTGAGAACTGCGGGATCAACCACCGCCAGTATGACATCAGCCGGCACTGGTTGACCTGCGATGTCCCGCGTCTTGATCTTAAGCACCGCAGACTCACCGGGTCGATAGCAGTCCCGGTCAGGCACGACCTCAACTGACAAGAGGTACGGTGCTGGATCAACCTCCAGCCTGGCGTAACCAACCTGTGTTTTGGCCACAGGGTCCGCCGGTGATATGAGCACCACAGACACAAAAACGTTCGGCACATAGCCAGGTGCCGTTTCCAAAATAGGCACTTCCAACACCGGATTGGGCCTGTCCAGATGCATGTATTCAGCCGACAGAACGCCCTCACGCTCGACGGTCAGAAGTAACTCATAAGGCCCGGATATATCAATTGGCACCAGAACTTTTGCAACGTCACCCACTCGATACCGCTGAGCATCAGGCACCAACTCTATCCGTTCCCCTGTAGGACGCCAAAGCATCGCCTCCGTGCCCACTCCACCTGCCCAAACAGGCACCTCAGACCGCGCCGGGTTTCCTGAGGAGTCGATGGCCTCAGCGACGACGACATAAAGCCCGGGGGATGGAACCCGAAACTCAACCGTGACCGGTGCCTCAGAGCCAGCCAGGACGTCCTGCTCGGCAACCAGGGTGTCAGTGTAATGCCACGCACCACCAGGGAGTGCAGGGGCCTGCCAAGTCCTTTGCGACAGCGTCACATGGACCTTCTGGGTGTCCACAGATCGCCCTTTGAAGTCTGCCATCAGGACATCCACAGCAAGTCGACGTTTGGCCTCCACCACCCACGAATGTGGCCGAAGGCCCACGTAGACATCAGAGGGATGCACGACCAGATGTGTCTCGGCAGCCACTGCTGTGCCAGACTCATCTAACACGACAGCCTCGAACGTCCACAACAATGGACCGAGATGTCGTACATCTTCGGAGCCATCCAGTGCCGCCGACACTTTCGTCTCTAGAGCCACCAGCGCCTGCCCATACTCATCAGTTTGTGTCCGACCCTGCGCCACCACTGCACGACGCCACGGCTGTGTCCCACCGCCCCACTGCCATGAACCATCATCGTTCGGATGGAAATATGTCGGCTCGACATATACCGTCCACTGAACATCAGCACCGGTGACAGCCCCGCCTGCATAGTATTCTGCTCTCAAAGTAAAACGCACCGGCGCACTCTGAACTGTTGCCGTCACCGACGGTGAGACATCGACGGAATAGAGGGGTTTGTGGTAAGCGGCGATGGCAAGATCGACATCCGCAACGCTCAATACCTGCGAGGTCCCTGGAGTCTCAGCGTCCACCACAAGGTGATAGACCCCGGTGAGCAGATCCTCTCTCAGGACGATCTGTCCAGCGAACTGACCCTGTTGGGGCATTTCCATGGTCTTTGTGTAGACTGCTCTCCATGTCGGATCACGGAGTGTGACAGTGATCGTTCCTCTAGAGCGCGGCAGCGAATATCCTAGCGCGGCATCAAACTCGCGCACAAAGGCCGAAAACGAAATGGTCTGCCCAGGTCTATAGATCGGTCGATCCGTCTGCAGAAAAACCCGATAGGGAGACCACGGTCCCCCATCAAAGTCCAGCCCCAGCTCCCAAGGGGCGGCCTCCGCGCCCCACGTACTCATCGCAAAGCCAAAGTCCGGCTCACCAGGCTCCCCGCAGACCGCGGCTACAGGGGACCACAGTGTCTCCCGCGGCGCTGTGTACAGCCAAGCTAAACCATTTTCGTCCGTCGCAGCGCCAGCCACCAGAAGCCCCGCTTGATCGACCAATCGCACAGCAGTTTGAGAGATAGGATGTCCGGTTCCCAAGTCGGTCAACCAAACCAGGCTCTGTTGCGACGCATGTTTCAGGGTGAGGTGTCTGCCAATCACGACAATATTCAGTCGACGCTCATACCGCTCGTTAGGCAGTTGCCAGGTGAGACGGTAAAAGCCCGTGGGCAAGGCTCCTCCGAGTCGCCGCAGTGGGACATTGACCCCCTCAGGCTCATTCATGGGCAGGCTAAAGGATTGAGTCCAGGCACGCAGCAGTTCCCCTTCGGTCGCCTTTGACTTCATAAAAGCTGCCAAGTCCAGCTCATAGAGACGAAACTTGACCTGGCTCACGTTACGGGCCAGAAAGAAAACCTCGGCTGGCTCTTCACGGCTCAGCGTAAGGACTTGCTCCAATGCCACAGGCTCCAGAAGCGGAGGAAGATTATCGGTCACGAAACAAAACGAGGCAGGTTCTCTCAGGTGATTTCCATAGATATCACGCAGCGAAGGATTCACGGTGATACAATATCGTGTCTGTGGCTCTCGATCCCATGACAGATAATACGTCCCCTCCTGAACGTTGAAATACCCATACCGCTGACCCAAGTCCACACTCGGCGAGATCTCAACTGACGCTTCCAGGGAGTTCGGATCGATAGCCCCCACAAAACGCAGTCGGACAGGTGTACGAATCCCATAACCTTCACTCCCATTGGCTGGCGAGAACCCAACCAGCGCTGGTGGCCCCACCGTCGTGAAAGACCACGCCATCGGATTCTCAAGCGGGGTGCTGGCTAACGCACGAGCCCCCTCGCCTACCCGTACACGATACGTCTTACCAAGGGCCAGCCTTGTGGTAGGGGTGTAGACCAAAACCGTCCCGGCATTGCCCCACATGATCGTCCCAGGCACTGGCTCCCCATCTTCAGAGTCCACACGAAATACAGCGCCGGTCTTGGCCTGATCCATAGGGGTAGTGAAAGTTACCCGGATAGTTGCGTCTAGCAGCACGTCCGTCTCCCCACTTGTCGGTGAGAAACCTACTAAACGTGGAGGAATCGTCTGAAACACCCACTCATAGGGGGCCTCAAGGGATTGACCATCCACGCTCGCTACGGATGCTGCCAAAGACACCTTGTAGCTCTCGCCCGCAACCATAATCTCTGTGACGTCGAAGCGATACCGGGACGTAGTCACCCACGTTCCATACCCTGCTACAGGGGGAGTAAACACCAAAGGCAGGGTAGGACACAGCTTGTCGTCCGCCTTTTGACCAACGCAGTTGATCGCCACCATCGGCCGGTTGAAATCGACCACAATCGGCGCATTTGTATGCACGTCCGTCGACCCATTCTCTGGACTCACCTGGGTCACGCGCAGAGGGGTGTTGGTGAGAAAGCCATAGCGAACCGGCGTCGGGAGAGTCACTCCCAGACTCGACCGCACAGTACTATCTAATGAGACGACGTATCGGGTAGCAGGTGACAGCGCAACAGGCCTAAGGAGGACATGGTCGGGTGCATCCCAGACGAGTTTTCCCTTCACTGGCGGAGAGATACGGAGGGCACTCGCAAAGGAAGTTTGATCGATTGGCTGATCGAAACGCCAGTCCAATATGCTATCTACTGAGACTTCCTCACCGGGCTGAGGGTATACCGCAAGCAGGACAGGAGGATGAGCGATAGGGACCTGCGTGGGAGTAGGTACTGGGGTCAATCCCACAACTGTAGAAGGTGGGAGGCGTGTAGCATCGCTCAATGTCGCTGTAGCTGCCTCCTCCGAAGGGGAACTGAATTGCCCCAGGCATCCTCCTAGCACGACCACGGCTACGCCGACAAGCAATGCCAGCCACTGTCGCTGCATCATCTCCTCCACAGGCACACGAAGTGCCTCGACGTCAGCATGCTAGACCAGCTCCGCAGAAACGCAAGCGCGCTTGGCGGAACAAACCGGATGAGGGACGCTATGTGCTTAACAATCTCGAGGCTTCTTCGCGTTTCCTGCTTCAGTGGCGCGCGATTACGTTGATGACCAGAGAGACGTCGTGACGCCCACACGTGACAACGACAGGAGGGATCTTGGATGCCTCAAAGGCGGCGCCGACGCCGAGACGACCCGCTCAGTAGGAACAAATAATAGAGCATGGTCGATACAGACTGAGCCAATGCCGCAACGTAAGTCAACGCGGCTGCCGACAGCACACGACGTGCCCCTTTCAGGTCCTCATCCCCAGAGACCAGCTTTGTCTCTTCCAGCAGTCGGGTGCCACGGCGGCTGGCATCCAACTCCACGGGCAACGTCAGGAGAGAGAAGACCACAGCGCCGCCAAAGAAGATAACACCCAAAGAAGCAAGCGGCTGATAATTCATGAACCAACCGATCATGAAAAGAATAGGCCCCAGCCAGGAGGTAAAGTTGACGATGGGGACAAGGCCTGAGCGCAATCGCAACAACGCGAAAGCCTGGGCATCCTGCATCGCATGTCCGACTTCGTGAGCCACAATTGCCAGCGCCCCTACCGAAGCCGATTGTGCCACACCAGGGGATAGCCGCAGCGTCTTAGTACGAGGGTCATAGTGATCGGTAAGAGTTCCCCTCACCCCCTCAATGCGGACGCCCAATCCAGTCCGAGCTAAGAGAAGCCGGGCGGCATCCAGGCCTGTAACGCCGGCTGCGTTTGGAACTCGCATATACCGTCTATAGGCGGTGCGAACCTTCCATTGCGCATAGAGCGCCAACAGAAAGGCTGGCAATGCAAACAGATAATAGGTTGGATTCCAAAACATAGATGTACCTTACCTCACTCTATACTAATCAGTAACTTCAGATGATCTTCCCTACTATACCAGGAGAACCAACCAGAGGAACCACAAGTTCGCGTCAACGACGATATCCGTCGGCTTTATCGCCCTCTCTGGACGATCGGAAGTCAACAAAACGATATCCCATGCCACGCTCCGTTAGAATGTAGCGAGGATTAGAGGGATCCGGTTCGATCTTCTTGCGCAGGTAGTTGATATATAGTCTGAGATAGGCTAATTCGTCTTTGTACTCATAACCCCATACTTTGGAAAGCAACGTGCTATGCGGGATTGTCCACCCGGCATTTTCGACCAGGTGCCGCAACAGGCGGAACTCAGTAGGCCGGAGCTTAATACGTCTCCCATCGACAATAACTTCCCCTGTATTGAAATCGATACTCAAGTAATCATCGATCTTCAAAATAGAGCTCTCGGGCGACACCACACTTTGGAACCGTCGGAGCACGGCTCGCACGCGACTCACCAACTCTCTAGGACTGAATGGCTTGGTTACATAGTCATCGGCACCCAGGTCTAGCCCGCGCACCTTGTCTTCCTCAGAGTTCCGCACTGTAAGCATAATAACCGGCACATTGGAAAGCTCGCGAATTGCCCGCAAAGTCTCGAACCCATCCATTCTCGGCATCATGACGTCGAGCAACACGAGATCTGGCATCTTCTCCCGCACCAAGTCCAAAGCCTGTAGGCCATCGGAGGCTTCAATGACTCGGAATCCTTCCATCTCCAGATTGATGTGCACAAACCGCCGGATACGCTCTTCATCATCAACGATGAGCACGAGCGGGTGCTTCGGCTGGCTATTCACGGATGAAGGTAACAATATCTTCCTCACTTTCGCCCGAAAGGATCTCCACGCAATGGATCCGCGTCCACGGATATAACACCGTGTTCGTCTCAGGGAGGAGGTAGGACACATCCCGCCCATCCCGCAGACGCGGGCTCTTTACCATAAGAAACTGAGAACCTGGTTCGGGCAACTCCTCCATCTCCCCCACAACAGCATCCTCACTAGCCATATGAATGAGAATGGTATACGGCATAGCTCATTCCTCCCCCGCGGGACTTTTCCGAACAGCATCTACATAGTGGACATGTACTTTCACCTGGAGCGTACCGAATGTCAAAGTGTCGCCGTCGTGAAACGCATAGGGAAGATACGGCGTGATACGCTCCCCATTTAAAAAGGTGCCATTTGTACTGTCCAGATCCTCAACAAAACAGGTGCCCTCACGACTATAAATCCGTGCGTGGCGACGGGACACTCCTTCCTCTAAACCCCTATCATCCGTGGTGTCAAACTCCGGAAAGATTCCATGCGCAGCATCCAATCGCCCAACAAGCACTTCCCGGTCCGCCGACAACACGACGGTCCGACCAGAGTTGATGATCTCCATCTCCAAGCTAATCCTCCGGGCGAAATCCCCTCCTCCGGCTGCATCAATCGTCGGGATCGCCGAGCGTCCCTCATCCGACTCTGGCAAGGGTTCAGTCCGTAGCGGTCCGCCGGAAGGAAGATAAGTTCCACATTGGACACAGAAGAGCGTGCCGGGTAGGTTCTCCGCCCCACAGGTCGGACACACGAGTTTGCCATCTTTGGATGTCATATCATCGCCTCCTAGACTCTCTCAGTCACATCCCCTTGCGACAAAGTAAGGGCCCGAGTTCCGTAACGCAGACGCTTCCGGCCTTCTTTAGAAGGGAGATGGCTACTTGCAATACGGTCCACCTCGCGTAGGGCGACTTGTCCCAGCTCAGGATGCCCAAGAGCGAAGAGTCGAGTAGCTGCCGACCGGAGGTATTGAGTTGCCTGCTGGACATCGCCGGCCTCTAGCGCCTGCCACGCTTGCTCCTGGAGCCGATAGGCCGCAAGCCTCGCAAGCACATTGATCAATCGCGGAGGCACCTTCATTGGTACTGCCTCCTGGGTAACCTTGACGCGCGCCTCAGCGTACCCGCGAACCCGCCCTGACCTTCCGCCCTCCTGACCTTCCACCAGGATACGCGCAACTTGATGGTCCCCCAGGCTGTCGGGCTTCAGGATAAGCTCAACAACCACTGCGTGGAGGTCCTCGTAACTTAGCCTTCCGAGACGGTAGACCTCTGCCCCCTGCGCGGGCAAAGATCCTAAATAAGGCGCAGCCCTGTAGACGGCCACCACCGATACATCATCCGGGACGTTCACCCGAAGCACTACATCGCGCAATGCGGTTTGACTCAGGTCTAAGATCTCTGATCGCAATACATCACGCACCCTATCCGCAAGACTTACATAGTGAGTTGTCCCTCCCCCACGACGTGTAAGCTCATCAAGGAAACGATCATTCCAGTCCTCCCCAATGCCAAGTGCCGATATGCCAATACCATCGACACGTGCCCGCTCAGCCGCTGCTAACGCCAGCGTTTCATCTCCATAAGTGTGCCCATCAGTAAGCAATATGACGTGCGCAGTCTCTCCCGCCGTCGAAGACTGTCGGAGCTGGTCGATGCCTGCCGACAACCCCTGATAGATCTCCGTTCCCCCACGCGCAACGAGGGAGACGATCGCAGAATGTAACCTATGGCGCGCCTCTCCGACTAACGATGAGGGCACCACAACATCAGCGCGATCACTGAATGTGACGATGGAAAGACGATCCTTGGCCTGCAGAGCCTCCACCATTTCCAAAGCGGCATGTTGTACCTGTCGCAGCCGTTGCCCCTTCATTGAGGTACTACAGTCAATAACCAGAGCCAGATTCAGCCTGGTTGACTTGGAGACAGCCCTCGGGTCAAGCTCAATATCGCACAGGAGATACAACATCTGCTCCCCTTGATGGAAAGGGACACGCTCTCGGCTCTGAGTGATGCGGAGGCGTACCGGCTTTCCATCAGGTTCGGCCTGTCTCGCCAAGTCATACGCGGCACGAGATTCACGGTTGCTGAGCACGCGGTAGGCTTCCTGGACCATTCGGAACCGCTCGTTATCGTCCTCTTGCGCATCTGGATGATAATGACGCACAAGAGCACGGTACGCTTGCCAGATCTCCTCAGCGCTTGCCGTTGTAGGTACCTCCAGGAGCGAATAGTAATCTTTAGTTGAGCCAATATCCGCCACGATATCTGACCTCAGTGCCCCGACACTCCCTATATTCCACTCATGGTGTAACTCCAGAGGCTTCACACCGCGTTCACTGATTCGCCCTAAGCAGGTAAGGCATAGACGTAATGATCAGCCGACCCGAAGTACACCACCCCGTTCACAACGTGAGGGCGACCGGTAATAGGGCCGTCCGTCTCGTAGCGCCAGCGGATCTCGCCGCTCGCTGCGTCCATACAGTACAGCGTGCCATCGACACTACCTACGTAGACAGCGCCGTTGTACACGAAAGGTGATCCCGTGATCTGCCCCTTCACTTCCTGCCGCCATACCGGCTTCCCATCCTCAGCTTGCAGCGCATAGAGACGGTGATCCGCCGACCCAAAGATGACAAGACCATTCCAAAGAGCTACCGTTGAGACGATGGGTCCGCCGACACGATAGTGCCACAACGACCAGCCGGAGCGGACATCCAGAGCATACATGTTCCAGTCCAAAGAACCTACCAACACAAGGTTCTCATGGATAACCGGCGAAGCCAAAATGCCCCGGCGTGCGCGGAAGCGCCACCGTAACTGTCGATCAAGCTTCAAGGCATACACAACACCCATCGAGCACGTGAACAGGATCGTGTCTCCTGCTACGAGAGGCTGCGATCGAATCTCTCCATCCGCGGCATATCGCCATGCCTTGCGTCCCGAACGTGCGTGAATAGCATAAAGCTGTCCATCATCGGAGCCAATAAAGAAATGCCCGAACCGAGCGCAGGCTGACGAATAAACTTTGCCTTGCGTCGCCAGTGTCCACATCAGTCGACCACTGTGCACGTCGAGTCCGTAGATCACGCGGTCTGTCGACCCAAAGGCAAGGACACCCTCACTGACCGCCGGCGACGAAGCCACACCGTTCCGCGTGGCGTACTTCCACCGGAAAGCTCCACTCTCCGCTTCAAGTGCATAGAGATTGTTGTCATAACATGGGACAAAGACTGTCCCATCCTCCACCACGACCGAGCCCCGCACCTCGTCTTCGCAGGCGAAACGCCATATGGGTCTGACTGCCACACTTTCCTGAAACGCCATGACCTCCCGGGCTGCCAGCCCTCGCGCAAGGGGAAGCGACAAAAGCGCTTTTTTCATCTCGGCAGCCGAACCCCAACGCTCCTCGACCTCGTAGCTGAGTGCGCGCTCGACAACCTCAACAAGCTCACGGGATACAGTGGGATTTGTCTTGTGAATGGGCCTTTCGTCGAACGAAAACGGTGGCTCAAGCCGTGGATCCTGTTTGCTTAGGAGGTGATGTAAGGTAGCCCCCAAAGCATAGATATCCCCTCGTGGCTCTGCAACGCCCCGATATTGCTCTGGGGGCGAATAACCCTCCGTGCCAATCATCGTCCCCTTCTCGCCACTCTGAAACAGTTTGGCGATCCCGAAGTCCACTAGGCGGATACGCCCATGTCGGTCCAGCATGATATTGGACGGCTTCAGATCACGAAAGATGATGGGCTTAGGCTGATGGTTGTGAAGATAGGTCAAGACATCACAGATCTGTACAGCCCAATCTATGATAGTAGCCTCAGGGATGAAACCCTCAATCTCAGCCAGATGTGCCTCAAGGTCTTTCCCATCAATAAATTCCAGGACCAGATAGCTCCTACGTCCCTCCGTGAAGTAATCATAGACTCGAGGAATAGCCGGATGGCTCAGAGTCGCCAGGATCCCCGCTTCACGTTCAAAATTCCGGACAATCATCTCCCGAACGGTAGGGTCTGTAGCAGTGTTGATCATCTCTTTGACTGCACACAGTCGCGTGACACCCGGGAAGCGGAGATCCTGTGCTTTGTAGACCGCACCCATGCCACCGATACCGACAACGCCGAGGATCTTGTACCGACCCTGCAATTGGGCCCCGACCGGTAAGAGACCGCCTCGCCCACCGGCAGGACCTCGCCCCGTGACTCGTTTCGTCTGAGGCGCTTCTGTCGTCAGCCGATGGGTCGACTCGGGAGCCTCCGCTTCAGTCGCTGCCTGAGTGCTCTCCGGACTGACTCGCGGGGCCGATTGCGGATTGGAGTGTTGCCGCAAGCGCTGAACTAACCCACGGGTAGGGCGAGTGGGTTGTTTGCCAGTCTCTGTCGGGCTGGCATCCTGTTTCTCCAGCCCGCGTGAAGACAGCTCCGACTTAGCAGCGCTCTGCTGCATGGCCACTCCACAAGAAGAGAATCACAGTGTCTATATTATAGGGGGCTCCACACATCAGACAAACGCCAAATTCACGAACCACACCACTTCTTGCATGTACATGATATAGTGCTGCAAAGGTTCACCGTTGGTTGAGATATGTGATCGCCGCCTCGGGAAAACGAGAACAGCGAGCGATGCCACTGCCCCTAAGCTTGTCGTCTCCTGCCGATCATGATATGCTCTCAACGGAATTTTAGCAAGGAACCCGAGGAACAACGAGTGGCTCTAATACCTTCAATCAACGAATCGGATCTGGAACTCGAGTGTGGGACATGTCATCATCGCCAGCCTTACCAGTTACCCACACCAAGCTGTGATGCCTGCGGCGGCACCTGGATGGATGTCCGCTACGACCTGGGGCGCGTTGCTCGGCTCTGGCCTACGGTCCTGCACCGACGATCACAGACTATGTGGCGTTACCGCGAGTTGTTACCCTTGCGCCGAGAGGAATTTCTGATCTCCATGGGTGAAGGCGGAACCCCATTGTTGCGCCTTCGGAATTTGGGATTAATGCTCAAGGCATCGGCGCTGTTTATCAAAGATGAACGACAGAATCCCACCGGATCGTTTAAGGATCGGCAGGCCGCTCTCGTAATCTCGTTGCTGAAAGAAGCTGGTGTAACAGAGCTCGTAGTCGCCTCCACCGGCAATGTTGCCATTTCCTACTCTGCCTACTCTGCCCTCGGTGGTATCAGGCTCTGGACATTCCTACCGAGTCTCGTTCCACCAGAGAAAATGCGCGAGATCGCGATCTACGGGAGTAAGGTCATCAAAGTGAGCGGTACGTATGACGTCACCAAAAAGGTAGCTGCGAAGTTCGCGGCATATAGGGGGCTTGCGGCGGACAGAGGCATTCGGGATACCGCGACGCGGGAAAGCATGAAGACGCTGGCCTACGAGATCGCCGAACAACTCAGCGAAGCCCTGGGGCCACAAGAGCCCGGCGCATCATGGCGTGCCCCAGACTGGTACGTACAGGCTGTAAGTGGTGGCCTGGGACCGGTGGGCGTCAGTAAGGGATTCGAGGAGCTGCAGCAGATGGGTTTGGTTCATCGGCAGCCGAAACTCGCGTTAGTGCAGGCTGCGGGCTGCGCTCCCATGGTCCGTGCCCATGAGCGAGGCTTGGACGCCGCTGAGCCCGTGGTCAACCCGACAACCCGAGTTATCACCATCGCCACTGGTGACCCAGGCCCTGCATACACCTATCTCCATCGCGCGGTGCATGTACACGGTGGGGAGTTTGTGGCAGTCTCCGACGAGGAAACCTTTCGTGCCCTCCACATGCTTGCCAAAATCGAGGGAATTTCCGTTGAGCCAGCAGCCGCTACGGCCTTCGCAGGCTATTTGCGCCTTCTGAATTCGGGCGTCATCAAACGCGACGAAATCGTCGTGATCAACTGTTCAGGTCATACCTTCCCCGTCGAGAAGTTCCTACTGGGTGATGACTGGGCTCAGGAATTCACGCTCCCTGGACAATTCGCCCGTGACACCGAGCCGACCCGTCCTCCAGCGGAGCCACCAACCGAAGGAGTGCTTGCCGCACTCGAGCAACTCGATCGCCGCACGCGGCACATTGTCATCGTAGAAGATCATCCTGATGCCGCGCGATTGCTACGGCGGATACTCCAGGCCCGCGGGGACTTCCAGGTTAGTGAGGCTCATTCTGGTCGTGAGGCACTGGCTCTGGTTGAAGCCGAACATCCGGACGTTGTATTGTTGGACTTAATGTTGCCTGACATGGACGGCTTTGAAGTCTTGGACCGGATCAGAGCCACTCCCGAACTTGCCTCTGTACATATTGTGGTCATCACAGCCAAAGATCTGACAGCGGCCGAGCGCCGCCGCTTAAGTGGTAGGATCCATCTCTTGTTTCAGAAAGGGGCCTTCACGGACGAAGATCTAATTGAGGGCATAGAAGATATCATTGGGGGAAACTGACGCACACTTATGGTCAAGATACTCTACGTTGAGGATGACGAAGCCAGCCAACGGCTGGTCCAACGACTGTTGACAGCCGAAGGCTTTGAGGTCCTCATCGCCACCGATGGGCTAGAAGCCATCGAGATAGCCAGAAGAGAGCAACCCAACCTATTGCTGATTGACATCAATATCGCTGGGCTTGACGGCTACGAGGTCACGACCCGGCTTAAAGCAATCCCCGGCTTTGAGGACATGCCCATCGTGGCTGTGACGGCTGCCACCTCGGAAGGGGATAGACAGCGAGCGCTGGTAGCCGGCTGCACAGGCTATATCGCTAAGCCAATCGACGTTGATCGGTTCCCTGACCAAGTACGCAGCTATCTCGTCGGCATGCGGGAGGGAATTGCCCCTGCGGAGGAACACAAGAGCTACTTGGCTGAATACAACAAACGGCTGGCCCGGCGACTTGAGGAAAGAGTGCGCGAGCTCCAGCGTGCCCAGCAGGAGCTGCAGCGCGTGGACAAAATGAAATCGGATTTCGTGGTGCTGGCAGGGCACGAACTCAGGACTCCGCTGACCGTTATTCATGGCTACCTCCAGATCCTAAGGGCAAACCCCGACATCCCCGGGAGTCCCGAGATACAGGGGAGTCCCAAGCACCTGCTCATGAAGGTTGTCGATGCCGTCGAGCGCCTGGGCAACATTGTTCAGGATCTTCTCAATGTTTCTCTCATCGACGCTGATCGCCTGGAGCTGGCACGCGAACCCGTCTTTGTGCACTCATTGATCTATTCTATCCTGCATCACCTTCAAAGTTTCGGCCCAAGACGAGACCTCGAGTTTGTCGTGAGCGAACGGTTGAGAGAACTGCCCATGCTTGAAGGTGACAACAGCCGGCTATATCAGGCTATTGGCAACGTCGTAGGTAATGCAGTCAAGTACACACCGGACGGAGGGAAGATCACCATTGATGGAGAGACCCTGGATGACGTCATCCATCTGTGGGTCCAGGACACAGGGGTCGGCATCCCACCGGAGGAGCTTAATCGTATCTTCGATCGTTTCTATGTGGTTGAGGACATTACTCGACACAGTACGAGCAAGACGGCGTTTAAGGGCGGCGGGCTTGGTCTAGGGCTGTCAGTTAGCAGGGGCATCATCGAGGCCCACGGAGGGAAGATATGGGCTGAAAGTCCAGGCCACGATGAGGAAAGGTTGCCTGGGACTACTGTGCACATCCTATTACCCCTTTCCCATCGATACCTGTAGATCGATGGCAAGACGCTTGCTAGTAAGAGCATCTATGGTAAAATGTAATTTATATGGTGGATGTGGCCTAATGGTTAAGGCACCTGTCTGTGGAACAGGAGACTGTGGGTTCGAGTCCCATCATCCACCCTCAGGTAATTGAGTAAGGAATCCAAGCCTCATAACCAACTGTGTCCATGTCCCCGTAGCTCAATAGGACAGAGCTCCTGGCTTCGAACCAGGAGGTTGTGAGTTCGAGTCTCACCGGGGACTCACCGGATATGGTCCCGGCTGTCAGTTACCAAGCCTGGATCATTCTTACTTATTTCCACCCTGAAGTGTTGCCTGCCCCCCGATTCGTAGTATGATTGATTATACTTTGTGACGCACGGCGTGCATGCCGTGCTGTCGCATGAACAGGAGGAAATGATGCTGTTTCGTAATTTTGGAGTTCCTGAGCTGATCCTTGTCTTGGTGCTTGCGCTCCTTATCTTTGGGCCAGGCCGAATTGGAAAACTGGGTAGTGAGCTGGGCAAAGCAATCCGTGGATTCAAGCAGGAGGTCCATACAGAGGAGTCCCAGAAAGATACCTCAGAGGCCACAGAGTCAGAGTAGTCCCCTCTACACTGCATGGCCTCCTTTTGCCATTTCCCCAGCGGAGCATAATATGGAATTCCTGAACATCGGGGGCGGTGAGCTTCTTGTCATCGCTTTGCTGGCGCTGATCCTTTTCGGCCCAGAAGACCTCGCCAAAATGATGCGGAAAATTGGAGAGTTCGCTCGCCGCACTCAGCAGATGTGGCGTCAGCTCAGCGCCACCGTGCAAGAGGAGCTGGATGTCAGCGAGTTAGAGGAAGCCGTCGCAGAGGTCAAGGCCACGACAGTCGAGGTCCAGGAGACTCTGAAGGAGATCGGCACTTCAGTGCAAGAAGTATCCGCCGAGTTGGAGCGTAACGTGAGCGAGGCACAGCGAGAGCTCGAAGTTCAGGCAGACGAAAGTGCCGCAGCGCTGAAAAAAGCCACGACAGAGCAAGTGCCGACAGACGAAGCCAGCAGTGCCATCTCTGACCTCAGTGATGCGGTCACCGAGGCTCAAGAGACATTGGCCCAGGCGCTGGACGCCGAAAGCTCTGGCGAACCGACTGGCCATGGGGATGACAGAGCACTGAAGGACGCTCAGCCATCAGGCTCTGAGGACAGTGTCAATGCCACAGAAGTATCTGCCCCACGGACAATTGCGCAGCAGCAGCCTAATGACAGCGCAACCCCCAAATCTTCTGGCGGCGTTCATGGGCTGACGATGGAAACCAACGCACCATCTGGACAAGAGTCTGACACACCGCACCCTCAAGGTGAACCTAAGCGAGAGTTTGACGCTATCACCCCGACTTCATCGTCTGAGTCAGAACATGACGATGTGATTGGTACGGATACACCTTGATCACTGAAACAGGACCAAGCAGCATGACCACCGAAGAAGAAGCCTTGACACTACTGGACCATATCAAAGAACTGCGCCAGCGTCTCTTTCGTGCAGTGATCGCTTGGGTCGTAGCAACGATAGCTGCCTCTGCTTTCACCGAGTCCATTGTGGCCTGGCTGGTGGCGCCTCTCCAAGGGGGTAACGTCATCGTGCTTAGCCCTACTGAGGCACCTATCATCTACTTCAAGATTGCCTTGGTTGCCGGGTTTGCATTGGCGCTTCCCTATATTATGTATCAGATCTATGCATTTGTCGCGCCAGGGTTGTATCCCAATGAGCGCTCGCTTCTGTTGTTCGGCATCCCGGCGGTTGTTCTCTTCTTCGTGCTGGGAAGTCTATTCACACTCCAGGTGCTGATTCCCATCAGCCTGCCTGTGCTGATGGGTTTTCTCGGCGATGTGGTTCAACCGACCTACTCGCTCGAGAACTATTTGTCCTTCGTTACGACATTAGTCATGTGGATGGGGCTTCTTTTTCAAACACCCCTGGTTGTCTATGTCGTTGCGCGCCTGGGGGGAGTCACCTCGAAACAACTGGCCCAGGCACGTCGAGTGGTGTGGTTCGTAGCGGCGATCTTTGCTGCGGTGATCACACCCACCACAGACCCGGTGACGCTGCTATTAGTCACCGGGCCCTTCATTGCATTATATGAGCTTGGCATCGTGTTATCCCACGTGGCACGACGTCAGAGAGATGCGGCAGAGGCCGCCCGGCTTGAGGACTAACACTCCTTACAAACGAAGATGACTAAAGCTTCGCTCATTCAAGGGCTTCAACGCAATTTCAGAGCTGCCGCTGTCACTGTTTGGAAACTCCAGCCAGACAGCAGATGATCACCAACTCTGACTCGCACGGCGACCACGACAGCTCACACCCGAGTCCTCTGAGCACATGTCTAGCGTGGCTCTTCGTCCCTGGACGCGCGCGGATTCCTCCAATCATGTGGCTCTTCCTGCTGCTTGCAGTTGTCGTGTTCCACACCCTTCCCGCCAACGACGACACCTCGCTATCTCCCACGGTCATCGAAAAGACCGTGGTCGTAACAGCGACGCCGAGTGCAGGCCGGAGCCATGCGCCGCAACCGGCACCACGAGCTACCCCTCGTGGGCGCGCTGGCACCCTCGCCGTGACCTTGAGGCACAACGGTAACAGCGACATCTATCTCCTTTCTCAGGAGACTGGAGACTTACTACGTCTTACTTTCGCTCCCGAGGACGACAGAGACCCCGCCTGGTCACCCAATGGGGATTACTTGGCGTTCGCCTCAAGGAGAGCTGGGGCTTGGGATATCTACTTGATGGAGATGTCTGCTGGCACCATTCTCAGGGTGACGCAAACCCCGGATTTTGAAGCGGGGCCTGCTTGGTCGCCGGATGGACAGTGGCTGGTTTACGAGGGATATCGGGACGAAAACCTCGACCTGTATATTCGAAATATGGCCACAGGAGAGGAACACAGGCTGACCTACGATGCAGCCCCTGATTATTCACCAGCCTGGTCGCCAAACGGCCGTTATATTGCCTTTACCTCGTTTCGGGATGGCAACCAGGACATCTATGTCCTCTCCTTGGATGACGGTACAACAGTCAATCTCACCCATACTCCAGGTCTAAACGAGGACGCTCCCGCCTGGTCACCTTCAGGTGAATATCTAGCGTATGCCTCGGGGGTGCCTGGCTCGGAGATGATCTGGGAAGTGCCGTTCGACGTGGACGCGCTATCTCGTGGACAGGTGCGTCCGTTTCTGCTTGGTGTAGGCACTCAACCGACATGGTCTCCGGAGGGGGATGCCTTGGCTTTCGTGGTTCGCCGAGGGGCCGAGTCTCTGCTGGTGGTCGCAGATATTCAAGGATGGGCGCTGGCGCACAGTGGTTTCAGCACAACTGACAGGATCGATGACCCTACGTGGCGGGCAGTTGACCTTGATCCTGCACTCCGAGAGATTCTCCTAACTCGCATGGAACGCGAGGATCGCCCGCTCTACACAGAGCTACTGTTAAACTCCTCGGATGATCAACACGCTACTTTTGTATGGTTGCCGGATGTCAACGGAAGTGACCATGCACAACGGTTGAGTGACAAAGTAAATGACAGCTTCAATGCGCTGCGCCAGCGTGTGCTACTGGAGACTGGTTGGGACTACCTGGGTCAGTTGGGCGACTCATGGCGACCGATGAATCACACCCCTCGGCCTGGCCAGGGGAGGATTTCCTGGCACGTATGTGGACGGGCTATTGACATCGACCAGAGCTTCTGGCGGTCCGGCCTGCTCGAGCTAGTGAGGGAGGACCTAGGCGGAGTCACCTATTGGCGTGTGTACATCAAGACTAGAAAGCAGGATGGAAGCCTGGGCGAGCCTTTGAGGCAAGCTCCCTGGGATATCAACGCAAGATCCCGTGGCGGTGTCGCGGCCGCTGAGGGGGGGGCACTTAAGGCCACTATACCGGCTGGCTACTACGTTGATTTCACCACTCTCGCTGCTGATTACGGCTGGGAGCGTCGCAACGCGTTATCCAATTGGCGGACATCTTACTATGATGTCGAGTGGTGGCATTTCCAAAAGACCGAAGGCATGAGCTGGTACGATTGTATGCTGGAGGTCTATGATGAAAAGGAAATCCTCGCATCCTACGGCAACCTTCCATGGTGGACCAGACGTCCAGAACAGGAACCTTCAGCGCTGCTGGCACCGTGGGCAGATGTGAGCCCCTGACGATTCGCCTTTCGTGCGCTATCAGAGCAGTATCTGCGCCACGAGCTGCGTCATTTCAGATCGAAATTGTGCTACAGAGAACCTCTCGGCGTTTCGTCGACATGCGTTGGGGTCCACACCCTCGGCATCAAAGGTCTGTACCGCTTCAATCAGTGCTTCAGGTGTCTGCTCAGCAAAGAATGTCCCCGTTACCCCATCGATCACTGTGTCCAACGCTCCACCGGCGCGGTACGCGATCACTGGCCTCCCTGCAGCCTGTGCTTCCACAGGAGCAAGTCCAAAGTCCTCATAGCCGGGGAACACGAATGCCTTGCAGCGAGCGTACAGATCAGGAAGGGCTTTGTCTGGCACCCGGCCTAGAAAACGCACATTGGGGCCGGCCATCGATTCCAATGCCGCTCGTTCTCTCCCGGTGCCAACTACAATCAGGGGCAGACCCATCCTGGTGAAAGCCTTGACTGCCAGGTCAATGCGTTTGTAGGGGATCAGCCGTGAGACCACCAAGTAGTAGTCCTCGTGGGTCTCCCGCGGCTGGAAACGCTCCACATCGACAGGAGGATAGACAATCTGAGAGTCACGCTGGTAGAATCGGGTGATCCGGTCATGGATCTCGCTGGAAATTGCGACGAACCGCAGCTCCGGACGTTGGGCCACATAGAAATCCCATCGGCGCAGCGCGGCTACGACAGGCTTCAGTGCAAGCTTCACAAAGGCTGGCAATGCCTCTCGCGCCGCATAGTGGTCAAACTGCCAAACGTAGCGCGTGGGCGACAGACAATAGCAAAGATGAGGAAGACCTTCAGTGCGGATGCCGTGGCAAAAGCCACTCTTATTGCTCAATACCAGATCGAATTCAGAGAGCCTTATCCTCAGGCGGGCGAAAGCCAGGGCATACAGGGGAAAGAATAGTTGGTGATGGTGATGAATTCCTGGCAGGCGATCCATCCAACTTGTGCGGATATCCCAACTCCGATACTCTGTGGGCATTCCATCCCGCCAGTAGATGCTGGTGAAGATAGGTCCGTTGGGGAACATATCATGCAACGTCTCCAGGACACGTTCTGCCCCACCGTATTGATTGAGCCAATCATGGATCAGGGCAACTCGTGGGGGGTGCTTAAAGGCGACAGGTGTCACCGACGTTTCGCCGTTGGGATCAAGACCTGTATCCATGCTCGCATCCAGGCGCGTCAGCACTCATTTGCCGTCGCTGTGGGCAGTTGGCAATGTGTCTAGTGTAGTTCCTCGAAGAGCCGCCCGCATGGCAGCACGGTCATCCCAAGGATACTCCACATCGCCAAAGCACATACTTTGTTCATGCCCCTTGCCACAGACAATGAGAACGTCACCGGGGCGTGCCATATCGACGGCAGTCTTGATCGCCTGACCCCGGTCGGGAACCAACCAGAAATCACAGCCCTCGGTCCTCCCAGCCATCTCAAGGCCTCGCCTGATCTGGTGCATGATCTCAGGCAAAGACTCGGTCCGGGGATCCTCTGCGGTGACAACGACAAGATCAGCCATCGTTCCAGCCACTCTCCCCATCATCCATCGTTTGTCCTGGTCCCGGAGTCCTGCAGAGCCGAACACCACGATGACCCTTCCATCCACCACTTCCGTCATCTGACGAACCGCCTCCAGGGTACGTTGCAATGCATTGGGTGTGTGGGCAAAGTCCACTATGGCCAAAAACGGTTGTCCCTCATCGATCCGTTCCATTCGACCCGGTACACCGCGCACACGCTCGACCCCCATTGCTATGGTGGCTAGGTCCACACCTAGCCCCACCGCCGCGGCCGCGGCCGCCAAGATATTGCTGACATTGAACCTTCCCACCAGTGGGCTCTTCATCCGCACGACCCCGACCGGCGTGTGCATTAGAAAGTCTAATCCCTGAGGAGAGAATCTGAGATCAGAGGCGAAGAAGTCAGCATCCGTTTTCTCCTCGCTGTATGTCAACTGCCGACCCACAGGAATAGCTGACAAGCGCTGGAACGATGCATCGTCACGGTTCAAGATCGCGATTCGCTCATCCACTGGTAACTTAACATCGCCCCCCCATCCCTCAGGCATCGGATCTGACAGTGCGTGGAACAGCCTGGCTTTCGCATTCAGATAAGCTTCCCATGTGCCATGGTAGTCCAGGTGCTCATGGGTGACGTTCGTCACCACGGCGACATCAAAGACACAACCCGCCACACGGTGTTGGTGCAGACCATGACTGGTGACCTCTAGCACTGCGTGCGAACATCCTCCGTGCACCATATCTGCCAGAAGAGCCTGGATTTGCGCTGCGGCGGGCGTCGTTGTATGCAGGCCGGTATCATATATTCGCTCTCCGACCTGTGCGCGTACGGTACTGATCATACCAGCCTGATAGCCGGCCGCGCTGAGAATGCTGTGAATAAGCGTGGTGGTGGTGGTTTTCCCATCAGTTCCTGTGACTCCAACGAGCCTCATCTGCTTTGAGGGATACCCATGCCACGCAGCGTGGAGCCACCCCAACGCCCGGCGGCTTGAGCGGACCTGGATGTACAGAGCTGGCTCTATCACAGACGAAGCGACTTGATCGCTTACCTCCCCAGCCACGCGCTCGATCGGCCACTCTCCCACCACGGCCACCGCCCCCTTCTGAAGCGCCTGCGCAATGAAACCATGACCATCGTGCTGTTTACCAGGGACCGCAACAAACAATGCGCCAGGTCGTACCGCCCGGGAGTCGTCTGTGATCAAGTTAATGTCAAGGGGAGACTCAAATGTCCTGTCCGACACCGACTCAGTCATCTGTGGAGAGAGTAGCTTTATGCGATCCCCCACAAGACAGCGACAGTACTTCGACAGACCGCTCAATAGTACCGAGAACTGCATTTCGCCACGACGCATCCTGCGCAATGTGCGTAACGTGTAACGCGCTAGAAGAGCGCAGCTACCGCGACATACGCCCAGTGCATGATACTACCAGGGAAAAGCCCCAGGCCAAGCACCGCCAATGATGTCAGCAGCAGCGTCGCCCGCGATGCCCAGGGGACAGGCAACGGGGCAAGGCCCTCATCCGTGTGCATCATGACGACCCGAATCACACGCCAATAATAGCCCATCGAAATCACGGTGTTGACCGCAGCTAAGACAAGCCACCATAACTGGTGAGCATCCAATGCCGCTGAAAACAGCCACAGCTTGGCCATAAAGCCTGCTGTGCCCGGCATTCCAAAAAGTGAGAGCAGACCAATCAAAAGGACAGCCGCCAAGAGGGGGGCCCGTCGATACAAACCTCGATAATCATCGATCTCATCAAGACCAAACTCGTCTGACACCACAGTGATCGCGGCGAAAACGCCCAACTCTGCGACAGTGTAGGCCGTCAAATAGACCAACAAGGTACTGTATCCTTCCTGATTTCCCACCACGGCCCCACCTAAAGCGTATCCAGCCTGTGCGATGCCAGAGTAGGCCATCAGACGTTTGATGTTATTCTGCCACAAGCCCGCCAGATTCCCGACCAGCATTGCCAGTGACGATAGAGAGAGAATCAGTGGACTCCTCCAGATGTTTGCCAGTTCTGACCCTGCCGGCAGCATCACCACAGTCAGACGTACGAGAGCGGCAAATCCGGCAGCTTTAGGGAGAACAGCCAGCGTGGCCGTCACCGGCGTCGGTGCTCCCTCAAAAGCATCAGGAACCCACTGATGGAATGGCGCCACGCCCAATTTGAACGCAAATCCTGTTAAGACAAACACAAGCACTGGGGCCAGGACTGCAGGATCAACGAGCCGAGCCGTTGGCCAGGGCCACAGGCCTTCAGCCAGCGCTCGCGAGATTTGGACGTAGTCGGTGGATCCAGTCATGCCATACAACCAGGCGAGCCCCAGCGCCATGACAGCAGAGAGCACCGCCCCATAGACCAGATACTTGATCGCCCCCTCTGTAGATCGCTGGTCGTCATGCAGGAACCCTGTGAGCGCATAACCCAGCAGACTCACAAAATCGAGGGTGAGTAGAAGCATAATGGTATTAGCTGCAGCAACAAGCAGAAATGCCGCCGCACCAAAAAGTAACATCGTAGCATAGAACAATCCAGGTTCGGCAATCCGATGGGTTACGTAGGATCGCCCCATCCCCAGAAGAAACAGGAGCGCACCATTAAGAAGTAGCCAGCCACAACTCGCCAAAGGATCAAACGCCATCATCCCGAGGACCCGGTGTGAGGTACTGTCGTCCAACTGGAATATTGGGACACTCAGCCACAAGATCGCCACCATGCTGAGCAGTGTGCCACACACTGACAGCCACCAGAACCCCCGGGTGCGTCGCGCTTCTCGGGTAGACGAATCATCATCCTGCCTACCCCTCAGAGGCATGATGTCCAGCAACAGAACAGAGATCGCTGTGCCCGCGAGCAAAAGCGTCGGGAGAAGATATCGTAGGTCCTCTGATAACGGCACGGCAAGCCTCCCTCTACTACGAGAGCCCGTGGAGTAACGACGCCAGCGCAGCGCTAAACGTGTCGATTAGAGGCGCAGGGTAGACACCCAACACCACCATGAGCACAGCCAGAGGCCACACGGTAGCCTTTTCCCACCATGCGAGATCTCTCAATGCCCCCCAACGCTGTTGATCGAACGTGCCCAAGAACAGGAACTGCACGATCTTCCACAATACGTAACCCGCTGTAAACACGATTCCAACAATACCGAGGAACGCGACGACCGGCAGGAGATGGATCGTACCACGGAAAACAAATAGCTCACTCCAGAACCCAATCAAACCGGGCAGACCAAGCGAGGCAAAAGCAGTGACCAGAGTCAAGCCATAGTAATGGGGCATAACCGAAGCCAACCCACCGAATGCCTTTAAGTCCCTTGTGTGGGCACGCTCGTAGAGCATGCCCACCAGGAAGAACATCGCACCTGTCACCACCCCATGAGAAAATTGTTGCAAAGCTGCCCCCGTCAGGCTCCAGGCAGCCGCATTGAACACAGAGGCCGATGGCCAACCGATACCCGAGCTGCTGCCCGGACCCAAGACCCATGCCGCGGCGGCAGCCGCTAGGCCTAGCGTTACATAGCCCATGTGGGCTACCGAAGAATACGCGACGAGTCGTTTCAGGTCCCATTGAGCCAGGCAAACGATCGCTCCATAGACAATACTCATCAGCGCCATGACCGTGATGATCGGCACTTCCACAGAGAAGTGATAGAATCGCTCTGGGAAGAGGGGGAAGGCAATGCGCATCATACCGTAACTACCCAACTTCAACATGATGCCCGCGAGCAAGACACTACCTGAGGTTGGGGCCTCAGTGTGCGCGTCAGGTAGCCAGGTGTGGAAGGGGAAGACGGGCATCTTGATAGCAAATGCCACAAACAAGGCCCAGAACACAACTGTTGCCCAGGTCGGATTTGAGAGAAATGGCCGCGCCGCGGCAGCATCGAGCATATTGAAGGTTCCTGTCTCCTGGTGCACAGCCAGAATGCCCAGCAACCCGAAAACGCTACCAGCGAGTGTGTAAAGGAAGAACTTGATCGCTGCGTACTCACGCCGGGGTCCGCCCCAGATGCCAATCAGGAGGAACATCGGGACGAGGCCCACCTCCCAAAAGACATAGAAGAGGATGAGATCAAGCGAGAGAAACACCCCCAAGACCCCTGTGAGGAGAACCAAGAACAGCACATAGTACTCCTTCACCCGTTTCTCAACAGTAAACGCACTGTAGAAGAGCGCCAGCGTCGTAAGAAGCCCAGACAACGCCACCATGGGAGCACTCAAGCCATCCACACCCAGGGTATACCGGAGATCGAGGGAGGATATCCAGGATCTATCTTCGACTAGCTGCATGGTTGAGAGACTCTCCCCAGAGAGCAGGGAAGACCAAGATGAGCCGCCAGCCAGCCACCACACATAGAACGTCAATGCTAAAGACGCCAGAGCGAAGAGAATGCCGATAACCCGAATCACCCACAGCCATCGTCTTGGAAGCAGCAGTAACACGAGCGCGCCAACCAGGGGTAGGAACAGCGTGATACTCAATATCGGGAAAGTCATTGTTAGCATCCTCCCCATCAAAAGCGATGAAATAAAAGCAGAGCGGCAACGAGAACGAGCACGATTGCGAATGCGTTCCAAAGATAATCAGGCAAATGCCCGGTCTGGGTGCGCCTCACCCACCGCCCAAAGGTACGCGTCCCGCGAGCGATTGCGTTCACCGCGCCGTCGATCAGATCCGTATCGAGGAACAGCGACACCTGGGCCAGAGAACGACTGACGGCTCCCACGGCATTGACCAACCCATCCCAAAGGTGTCGGTCAGCA
>CAZHBB010000027.1:0-6698 GCA_964530185.1 uncultured Anaerolineales bacterium | reverse complement strand
AGGGAACTCCCGCGGTATACCCAGCCACCCAAGGCCGATCGAGAAGAGGGCCAGGATCATCAACGGAAGCACCATGACTACGCCGCTTTCCTGAGCATGCACAGCCACCCGGGAGCGTGGTGCCCCGAGAAACACAAGGCCAATCTGACGAGCAGCGTAAAACCCCGTGAGCCCGGCCGTCACCGTCAACGCCCAGAAAACAGAGGGGCTAAATCGCCAGGCCTCGGCCAAAATCTCATCTTTCGACCAGAAGCCGGCGGTAACCAGAGGGAAACCCGATAGAGAGAGACTTCCAATCAGAAATGTGATCGCGGTAACCGGCATTCGAAATGCCAATCCACCCATGAGTGCCATATCGTTGGGGTTGAAGTCCACTTTGCCCCGTGGTACGGCATGACCGTGCAACTGGTGATGACCGTGTTCCATGCCATGGATGACAGACCCAGCCGCCATGAACAACAGGGCTTTGAAGAATGCGTGCGTGATAAGATGAAACACACTGGCCGTGTACGCACCAATGCCCAGCGCGGCAACCATATAGCCCAACTGACTGATAGTGGAAAAGGCCAAGACGCGCTTGATGTCTCGCTGCGCCAGGGCAACAACCGCAGCATAGACCGCTGTAACGGTCCCCACAACGGCCAGCACCGGCATCGCTTGTGAGGCCTCAAGGAGTGGATATGCCCGAATCATTAAGTAGACACCAGCGGATACCATGGTCGCCGCGTGAATCAAGGCCGACACGGGAGTCGGGCCCTCCATGGCATCAGGGAGCCACACATGAAGTGGAAGTTGCGCACTCTTTCCAACGGTACCACCCAACAGCAACAAAGCTGCCATGGTGGCTACTGAGACACCGCCGATGAACGGAGTCTGAGCCAACTTACTCACAGTTGCCTGGTCAAACAGCCCCATGTAAGAGAGAGTGCCTGCCTGGCTGTACAGAAGAACCAAACCGAGCAGCATGAAGGCATCTCCAATCTTGGTGACCAGAAATGCCTTCAGTGCGGCTTTGTAAGCCGACTCTCGCTCCCACCAGAAACCGATCAGCAGATAGGAACACGTGCCCATGATCTCCCAGAAGATGAAGAAGGCTAATAGATTGTCAACGACCAAAGCCCCCAGCATGGCACCCGCGAAGAGCGAGATATAGGCAAAAAACCGGCTCGACTTGGGATCTCCATGCATATACCCTAAGCTGTAAACAAAGATCATCAGACATACGATTGTCACCATACCCAGGGCAGCCACATCGACGAGATCCACCTGTACACCAACGGCAACCTCCTCCACCCCAGCTCGAAACCACGAAAGACGTTTGCCGTCTTGCAGGTGTTCAAGAGACGCGAGCACGGAGGGCTGCCTCACCACCTCATTGAGCAAGATGATCGACAACGCCAGGGCCACGAAAATACCCACCAATGCAAGCGCACGGCTGAGGTTGCGGCTCCGATGCGCCCCCAACGCTATCAACACGAAGGCCAGAAACGGCCCTGCGGGGACTAGCCATGCCACGGTTGTGAGATCTGGAATGTTCATAATCACAATATCCAAGCGGATGTATTAACCCTTGAGTACGTCGATCTCTTCGATCTCAACTGTGTTCTCAGTACGCCAGATCGATATAACCAATGCCAGACCCAAAGCTGTTTCGGCAGCGGCGGTAGCGTAGAGAATGATGCCAAACGCCTTACCTGTCACCCGAGCTGGCTCGATAAACCGGGCAAAGGCTACCAGGTCGAGCACGATGGCATTAAGCATCAACTCAATCGACATGATGATAACGATCAGATTCCGAGTGGCTAAGACGCCGTACACACCAATGCAGAACAGCGCGGAACCCAGGATCAGATACCATGTCAGCGGCACAGACGAAGCGCCCATGAATCATCGCTCCTTGCCAAGGTACAGCGAGACAACCAAAACGGCTAATAGCATCACAGAGACAACCTCAAAAGGGAGCAGGTATCCTTCTGGGTCCACCAGTGCGGCTCCCAACAGGCTCAAGGAGCCCGGAGTAACAGGAAAAACAGGCTCCTCTGGAAGAGGCAACTGAATGATCATCCAGACCATCGTTACGAAGAGGGCCAGCGAGACAACCCCGGCAGCCACAGGGCGGTTCAAAATACGACGATCTTCTCGCATGACACCTTTTGTCACCATAATCGCGATGACGGTCAGCACTGCCACACCACCAATGTAAAGAAAGATCTGAATAGCCGCCATGAAAGGCGACTCCAACAACATGTAGACCGCTGCCACCCCCAGGAAAGCAACGATGAGCCAGAGAGCGGCATGAAATACACGGTGCGAGGTCACTACCCGCAATGCCGCTACCACTGAGACGAACGCGAAGCCCAGGAATACTATCTGCCCAATCAGCATCACACTCACTCACCTTTCGAGATGTGGTCTGTTTGCTGTTCGGCGGTGCTACTTTCCCCCCTCTCATCCCAGGAGTACCGCACAGCCGACGCCTCCTTTTGATGCGACAGGGACGCCACATCTGCTGATCGCATCTTCAAGGCGCCATGTGAGCCAGACGAGATTGACGGCAGGAACTCCTCAGGGACACTCACACCAGCCCGCTTTCTCCGACGTCCCAGGAGGAACAGATAACCCACCAGGCCCATGCCAAGCACCAAATTGGCCAAAACTAAACCCACAGCTCTCGTCCCGTCGGTCGTATATCCCAGATAAACTATCAGCTTATCCACGAGCGCGGTGGCCAGCAGCACGAGAAGTGCCAGAGGGACCAGGAACTTCCAATTGAAGGCCAAAACTTGGTCAATGCGGAGCCGGGGCATAGCAGCCCAGAAAACGTTAAGGAAATTGAACACCAAAAACGCCTTCAGCAGAAGCCAGACAGGGCCTAACAGTGGAACAGCGTCTACACCTGGGCCTCGCCACCCACCCAGGAATAGGATGGAAAACAGAACAGAAGCCGTAAGATTGTTGATGAACTCAGCTAGATAGAAGGACCCGAACATCATTCCACTGTACTCGATGAAGTAACCGGCTACGATCTCCGAGTCTGCCTCTGCGAGCTCAAAGGGAAGGCGGCCTATCTCTGCCATCGTGGAGAGGAAGTAAACGAACGCGGCAAAGGGCGCAAGCACAATGTAAGGTACTCGCTGAGCCTCGATGATTTTCTGAAGCGACAATGAACCCGTAAGCAGTACAGGGACCAGCAATGCCAACGTCTGAGGAATCTCGTACCCGATAATCTGTGAGACCGCACGGAAGGCCCCTACCTCAGCATATTTGTTCCGCGAGCTCCATCCAGCCATGATCATAGCAAAGGGAGCCAGGGATGAGATGGCCACTACATAGAAAGCCCCGATTTCCAGATCTACCGCCTGAAACTCTCCGGGTCCCAGAGGAATCACCGCCCAGACCGCGATGGCTACTACAGTGACAAGCACCGGCGCAGCAATGAAAACAGCCCGGTCCGCACCTTCCGGGATGACCAGTTCTTTAGTCAGGATCTTGATTGCGTCGGCAACGGTCTGAAAAATGGCGTCTGGGCCTGCCGGAGTTCCTGCATTGGTGGGACCAAGCCTGTCCTGCATGCGCGCAACGACTTTACGTGTCACCCAGATGAGGAAGACAACTGCCACAACGGGGAACAGAGCGATGCCGAGGGACCGTGCAATTGGGAACCACAAATCGGACATCACATCCATGTCAGCCATCCCTTGCGCCACACATAGATCAGGCCAACGCCTAGCAGAGCAATGAAGAGAGCAGCTTCGACAACAGCGAACAGCGGCAACTTGTTATAAGCTACAGCCCAAGGAAATAGAAACGCGGCTTCGACGTCAAAGGCAACGAAGGCCAGACCATACAGATAATACTGAGGCTTAAACTCGATCCAGGCCTCGCCAAAAGGAGGATTACCACTCTCATAGATCTGGGACTTGCGTGGATTCTGCTTCTTTGGGCTTACCAACCATGCCAACACAATTGGTGCGACACCAATCACTGTGGCAATTAACAGAAAAATCCCAAGCTGTGCATAGGGGTGAAGCATAGTAACGCCTCCCAAACTCGGCAAACGATTATAACACTGACCAGATAAAGCACAACAGCGAGGGGCGACACCTCGTCACCCCTCGCTGCAAAGGCAAGCGAGCTTACCACACCCTCATGGGACAGGTTATGCCATCATGTTCTCAGAATGGCTTTCTTCCACGAAAGCATCGCCACCTTTGAGCGCTCTCAACTGTGCTTGGCGGCGCTCAGCTTCGCGCTTCTGCAACTCCCGGCCTCCTTTGAGCGCAACGATAAGGTCCCGGCGCTTGATAGCACGCTTCCGCTCTAACTCAACCATGCCAGCTTTGGTATCGGCCAATCTCTCCAGAGCTTCGAGCCAAGAGCCACTTTGGACCGGCGTATGCTTCACACGCCACCGCTCGACCCATATGGGAAGATCTTCGCGGTTGGCGACACGCTGTAAAGTCTTTGTAACTTCGACGCCTTGTGAGGTGAAAGTCACCTCATAGTCTTCCATCTCCGGCTTCACCGGACACACCTGCATGCAAGCTCCGCACTTGATGCAATAATAGTCCGCAAGGACTAACTCGCCTTCCTCATTGATGTGCAGCGCACGGGTGGGACAGACATCAGCACAGGCGAAACAACCCTCGATGCATTTATCGCGCCGCAACGTGACCGTTCCTTCCCAGGGCTGGACAACTTCAAAGGCCCCATCACTGGCCACTTCACACTGACGGCATCGAATACACCGTGTGTCATCCACCGTCAGTGTATGATGCGCTTCGTCGTAGTCGATGGCGAGAGTCGGGCAATTCTCAATGACGAAGTCCTTCCGCGCCCAATCGAAAGCCTGGGGATCGAACGTCGTTGACTCGATAAGTACGGGGAACGCCTCATAGGCCTGGACAGGCACGTACGGCTCGCCGTTAAGAGTCATCGTGATGGCATTCACCGGGCACATCACCACACACATACCACAGAAGATACAGAGGGCGGGGTCCACATCGACCATCAGCTTGGAGACAACGCGGCCATCGACAATCTCTCCCCCACTATGGCTTAACGCATCCTTCGGGCAGATCTTGGGACCAATCTGACACCCGACACAACGCGTGAGGTCCCATGTCAGGACATCATGATGCGTCAACATTTTCCGCTCCAGGACTAGCGTCTGGTCCGTTCGGTGTTTCAATGTAGTCCCACGCTTCATAATGTATATTCCTCCCAACTAGAATCCGAGCTTCGCCAGTTGCAGACGCGGAGACACCATGTGTCGCTCGAAACCCAACTGTCTCGGGTCAAGTCCAAACGCCAATCCCATCACTTGCGTGAAATAAAGCACTGGCAGTCCCAAATGCTCGTGCTGCGCTCTCTCGACCTTGTCCTGGTAACCATCTAAGGCCGTATGACACATCGGACAGGCGAGCATCACAATATCGGCCTCAGCTTGCCTCGCCGAGTTCAGGATATCACCTGTAAGGTGCACTGTGACATCGCTATGAGAGATAGCCAACGCCCCCCCACAACATTTGGCCCTCATCGGGTAGTCAACCGGTTGGGCGCCGAGTACCCTGACCAAATCATCTAGGCCCGACGGCCTTTCTGGGCTGTCAAAGACATCTCGTGGGCGGGTCAACATACAGCCGTAGTAACTCGCCACCCGTAATCCGTCCAGCGGATTGGATACCGCAGCCGCTATCCGGTCAAGCCCGTAATCCCTGAGGAGCAGGTAAAGCGGGTGCATCACCTCAATATGACTGGTAACGTTCAACCCACCTTTTAGGCGGGCATTTACTTTTTCGCGAGCAGTACGGTCTGCGTCCAGGCGCTTACTTGCTCGCCTCAGATTGCGGTAACAACCACTGCAAGGGGCTATGACGACTGAAAAACCCTGGGACTCCGCCAGCGCGAGATTTCGGGCTGGCAGAACGAGGCCTGCCTCAGCGTCGTTCACGTCTCCATGCACCGCTCCGCAGCAGTTCCAGTCCTCAATCTCCACCAACGGGAGACCCAAGTGTGCGAACACGGCACGTACCGAGAGGTCATATTCCTTGGCGCTTGAGGCCAGACTACATCCAGGGTAGTAACCATAAGCTTGGCTTTCATTCATGGCTCCGCCGACTCCTTCTCTGGTCTCCGCAGAAACACGGTGGCAACCCTCAATCTCGTAGAAGGAGCGACCTCCGTTGCCTTCATGTCTTCTGGGTCATCAATCCTCTCGGGTAGGAACGGAAGTTTCCCTTTGGCCAACATCTTCAAACCCAGGGGTACCATTTCGACTAGGCTCTTCACGTCCAGAACCCGGAGGTAATAACGCATCAACAGCTCTGGTTCAAACAGCCGTCCGTGAGCTGCAATCGTCTCCGCAAAGGCCTGACCGAATTCCGCCTCTTTGTCCCGCGCATAGCCTTTGACCGTAGCTAGACGCCGTAGGTCAGCCATCAAGTCAGTGATCTCGATGCCACGCGGGCATCGGTTCGCACATGAATAACACGACACGCATCGCCAAATGTCCTTACTGCTCAGGACTGCCTGCTCCATACCCATTTGGATCATGTACAAGATGCGCCGCGGGCCATACTCCATCTCGTCAATGACAGGGCAGGATCCCGAGCAAGTCCCACACTGATAACATTGCAGCACCAGTTGTCCACCTTGCGTCTCAAGCACCTCGATCGTAAAAGGATTCAGCACACCGT
>CAZHBB010000026.1:35354-37489 GCA_964530185.1 uncultured Anaerolineales bacterium | reverse complement strand
GTGGGACACCAAACGTCGGAGGACACTCCGACGCATCAAGCACACCCAGGCGACCAGAGGTGCCAGCCCCAACATAGACCAGCCGACCACCTCGACGCATCCGCTCTGCGACGGCCTCAACGGCCGCCGCGATCTGAGGCAGCTCATCGGCCACTGCGGCGGCTACCTTGTTGTCCTCGACATTCATCAGCCACACCATCTCCAACGTGGGCAAGACATCAATGTCCCGCGTGGCCGGATTGGACGCCTCGGTTAGCTGGGATGCATCGACCCTCCCGCCCACAGTCTCGACAGCTCTCCTCGATCGTAGACGCAACGGACGCGCGCCAGGAGTGATCTGTCCTAACACCACCCGATGTCTGGCTCCCGTGGCTGCAGGCAGATTGCCCACCCGTCCATGCCATGTCTCATAGGCCAGCACAGCAAACGCCACGGCCTCCTTGGCTGTCGCGCTCAGCCCGACATCGTCCGAGACCAACACGCTGGCCGGCGATAGCTCATCTCGCAGCATTTGCATCAGAGCCGGGTTACGCGCCCCACCCCCGCTGACGATAACCTCTTCCGGAAAACGCGGTAAGAATTGTCGGTAAGCCCGACTGATGGTGCGGGCGGTTAACGCTGTGAGCGTCGCCACTACGTCTTCAGGCTTCAAGCCACGCGCGATGGCCCGCCGCCAGATCTGTTCACCATACTGTGCGCCAAAAGTCTCCCTCCCTGTCGTCTTTGGAGGGTGTTGGCTGTAGTAGGGATGCTCCAGCAACTCGTCCAGCAGAGCCTGATCGATACGGCCCCGCGCCGCAATGGCCCCATCTCGGTCAAAGGCGAGTCGACCGTGTGTGGCGCGCGAAGCTGCATCGTCGATCAGCATATTGCCTGGCCCTGTGTCAAATGCGAACGCCTCACCCATATCCTGCCCACGGACGAGCCGTGGAGGCAGGTAGGTGACATTAGCGATCCCACCAATGTTCTGAGCTGTCCGGACTCTCTGGTCGTCTGTCAGGAGCAGTACGTCCACCCACGCAACAAGAGGCGCACCATGCCCTCCGGCGGCGACGTCACGCGCGCGGAAGTTGCTCACCACAGGCAGACCCGTGATCTCGGCGATGAGGGCCGCCTCCCCGAGCTGCAACGTAGCCCCCGTACCACTGACGGAAGGCGGTCGGTGCCACACGGTTTGTCCGTGACTGCCGACTAGATCTACTTGCTCTGGTGTCAGTCCTACCCTGGCGATACCCTGCAGGGCGGCTTCCCCAAAAACACGACCCAACTCGACGTTGAGCTCGCAGAGCCGTGATACATCGCTGGTCTCGGGCCGGAAGGCAGCAAAGACCTCGGCTCGCAGGGCCTCGGGATAGGGCACATGCGTGAACCCTAACACTTCCCACGTCAGGGCAGGGGGACACCCCTCCAGGCGCACAAGTGCGACGTCCACGCCATCCGCGGACGTGCCTGACATCAAGCCTACGACAATCGTGAGACCACCTCCACAATCGCTTTGTGTACCCTCAGGCGCACAGTCCCGATCCGCCGGTTCCGCCGCCCTCTGTACACTTCATTGGTAAGCAAGGCCACCACCAACTCCCGAGTCGGGTCAATCCACAGGGAGGTGCCGGTGAAACCAGTATGCCCAAAGGCCTGCCCGCCGAAAGGATGGCTACTGGCCTCAGGATTGGGGGACCATAGCGCGAAGCCCAGTCCACGTCTGATGTCCCCCTCCTGGGCCTGCAACCGGATCATCTCCCGGATCGTCGATCGCCGCAGGCATTGGGCATCGAGGAACGACTCGCCGAACATTGCCACATCTTCCGCAGTGGAAAAAAGCCCTGCATGAGCTGAGACACCACCCAGACGCCATGCATTCTCATCGTGGACCTCACCCACCAGCCGGTAACCGCGCCATGAGCAGAGCTCTGTCGGCGCGACGTTCCCTTCCCCAGGCGACAAGACCCCGTGTCGAATCGGCAGATAATGGGTATGAGGCAACCCAAGAGGCTGCGTCACTCTTCGTTGAATTACCCGGTCCAAAGGCTCACCAGTCAGCCGCTCTATGGCCAGGCCTAGCAGGATCAGGCCAATGTCGCTGTAGATCACATGAGCCCCGGGGCGGTAAGCGAAAAACGTGGACAAAGCCATCT
>CAZHBB010000026.1:28839-35254 GCA_964530185.1 uncultured Anaerolineales bacterium | reverse complement strand
TCACCGAGGCCAGATCGAACAGGGTATCACGCCGCACCGGATGTTGTCGAGTCTCCGGGTCAAGCCAGCCCGAGATGCCATCAAAGACGACCTGCCCCTGCCATCGCACTACCAACTGCGCGGCAGGGGCAGCCCACTCCGTGACCCAATCCAACAGTCGCTGTAGTTCCGCCCAGTCCACCACGTCCCCTAGCTGCCCTTATGATAGGCCTCAAGGAGCGGCGTAAAGTAGGCCAGGCTGTCATCCAAGCCACCCGGTCGGTTGCGCGCCAACCACAGAGTTTTGTGCTCCTCGATAGCCTCCTCCAGATCTGCCAACAACGTGGCTGAGTCCTCCCCTTCACCCATTAGTTGCAGAGCCCGGCGGCAGGCGTGGCGAAGCAACCGCCCCGCATTAGCGTATTCCCGCTTAATGAGCTCGGCATCGGGCCGCCCCATCTCCACCTGCTGCAACGGCGCAAGGATCGCGTCGATGCGCGCCATGGTCTCACGGAACGCCTCGGGGGTAGACCCACTGATCCGCTCCATCACCGTGGCATGATCCTGAAGCAGCCAGAAAAGGATGCTAGAGTTGTGAAGGTAGGGCACCCCGGGCACCTGATAGACATTGCCTAGATCATAAGCAATCCGGCCCATAGTGCCGCTGGGATCCTGGAAGGCAAAGAGGCTCACAGTCCGCACAACATCAAGGTCCCGGTTGGCCTCCAGACACCAGGAATTGGCAGCCCCGACGGCAAACCCGAGGTAGCTGACCGGAAGATACTGCCAATGGCCGCGATCGCCCCAATCAGTGTTCAAGTATCCCCCGGCCCCGTACTTCAGGCCGTTCTCTGCCGCATTCTGCAGATTACCCAGCGCGTTGTCGGTGCGCCCGGCGATCGAATTCCAGCTCGCTGTCCCCGGGCAGACGTAGAAAGGTACTCCAGCCGAGGCGAAGAGCTTGCCGTGCTCATCAAACGGATGATCGGCCTCATACCCCCACTCCAGGGCGATCACATCGCGCGGCAACTCAGGCACCAACTCCGGATAGTGAATGATGATATCGCCCCAGAACTGCATCGTGTAACCCCGAGCGGCCACGTCCCTGTAGATCTGGAGGACAAAATCGAGATAGACCCGCCCCGTACCGCGCTCTTCGCACACCTCTTTGCTCGCACCCTGCCCCAGATCGATTGTCTCATCGCAGCCGACGTTAATCTGCCTGCTGCTGAAATGAGGCAGCAACTCATCGAAAAGGCTCCGCACTAGCTCGATGCTGCCCGGATGGACCGGCGCCAGGCTGTAGGGCCCCTTCAATCGTATGCCCCACGGGGTATCGAACTCGTCGTGTGTCTCAGCCAGAGGAGCGTACCTGGGATGCCGGAGCCAATGGCGCATGTGACCAAAAGAGTTCTGGTTCGGCACCAGTTCAACGAAACGCTCACGGCAGTAGGCATCCAGCGCCATGATCTCCTCACCGGTCATGGGGGAATAGCCTGCCCACACCTCAGGGTGATTGCGATAGGCAAACGTATGCTCAATATAGAGCTGGAGTCGATTGATTTTCCAGCTCGCCAGGAGATCCACCAAGTGGTAGAGTGTCTCCATAGTGGGGACCTTATCCCGGCTGATGTCAAGCATCACCCCACGAGCCCGGAAATCCGGCCAGTCCTCAATGTCAACACATGGGAGCCCCGAATTGTCTACTTGAACAGCCATCTGAAGCAGCGTGCTCACGCCGTAGAAGACCCCTGCCGGATCATGTCCCTGAACAATGATCCCCTCCGGAGTAATCCGCAGCCGATACCCCTCAGCGTGGGTCACGGCCTCTGGCACCACTCGTAGCGTCACAGCCACCTGGTCATCTGGGATATTCCTGCCCGCGGTCATCTCCAGATGCAGCCCAAATCGCCGTCCCAACACCTCCTGACACCGCAAGGCTGTGAAACGAAGTGCTCCAGCAAAGTCCGGATCGATGCAGATAAGATCTCGGCCCTTGAAAAGAAAGGTCCCCTCTTCCCAAGTTACACGCCGTGGTTGAGGCAAGAACAACATATTGTCTCCCATCATCCACCTCCGGTAAAGATCTGAAAGCTCATTAGGAAAACTTGACAAGTCTCACGGGTCATGGCGACCACGTCGCCTCAGGATCGAGTGGGTACATAGGGCGCTGTATCCGCCGATAGTCGAGCTGCGTCACGTCGCAGTTGGTCACCCCCGGACTTATCGCCAGGATCGAACGCGGGCAGATTGCAGCCAGCGGTGCTGTAAGATAGCCCCGTTTGACCGCCACGATTTTGTAACGCAGGGGATCAATACCTAGACTGTGAAACTGTGCTGGCTCGACATAGCTGTGTCGACGCTCGGTGACGACTACATCGACGCCATCGACGGTCAACAGCACAGTCACCCCACGGTCGATGAACCGCTCTGGGGTGCGCACACCACCGGCGTAGTATCCCCCGTCCGAGATCATCCGGACACGTCCACTTATCGGTAGAGGTTTACCGTGACGAGTGTCCAACTTTCCACCCAGAGAGAGATTAACCGTGCTCCCCACCCCAGCAGCGAGACACTGACGAACGGCCTCAGCGTCCCAGATCGACGCCACCACTACGTTCTCTGCACCCTGGCGCAATAAGCTCTCCAACACAGCAGTAACATCCGTCGTCCCGCCCGCGCCGGGATTGTCACCAGAGTCAGACAGAAACACCGTAGGCTCGAGGGCTGCCTTCGCCACTGCTACAGCCTCGTCGACGGGATAGGCCTCAGTCCCGAAGTCGAACTCCGCACGTCGCTCCCACACCATTGCCGCCAGGCGGTCCGCCTCAGTCTGGGCCATGCCCTCGTCATCGACGGTGACGACCACTGCGGCCACACCAATGTCTGGAACGTCAGCCCAACAATGTCCGTTCATCAACGATGCAGACACAACCCTTGGGCGGCCCTCGAGTTCATTCACATGCCGCATCAAGGAACCCATCGTTCCAACACTGGACTGGGCTTTTTCCCCCGGCAACAAGAAAGGGACCTTGGCGAAGCCCATGGTCAGGCGGACACCCTCTCTCAGGATCTCCAACAGCATCGCTGCCGCCTTCTGACCCGTCTCATACGCATCCACATGGGGCGCTGTGTGATAGGCCACCAGGGCATCGACGAGTTTCACGGTGTCGTACACGATGTTGGCGTGCATATCCAGAGCCACGGTAATGGGCACATCGGGTCCCACGCGGTCCCGCAGGGCAGCCAGAAACTCATGCTCCGCATAGTCGACCCCTTGCGCCCGCATGGCCCCGTGCAGAAAGAGACACACGCCATCGATGTCAACAGCCGGGGCCAACAGGGCCGTCTTCAGCCGCTCAAAGGCCCCCCGCTCCACCAGCCCCCCTGGCATGGCATGCGCCGCTACCGTTGGGACAAGCTCTACATCCAATTCCCCCTGCAACGTGTCAACGATGCCGTTGAAAGCACTACGCCGGGAGGGTAGCTCCAAACTCGCTGCACCCCACCGTGGGTGGAAATCCTCCAGTCGGGTCAGAAAGGGCGAGAAGGTGTTTGACTCATGCCCGATCGCCCCCACCAAGATACGCATCGTCAACTCCCCACCACCTGATCAACGAAGCGCACTCTGCTCCAGCGCTCCGGAATATGCATGTTGACGTAACCATGGCGGTTCCACGACCAATCCACTGAGATATTGTTACCCTCAGCGTCATGGAAGTGTTGGCACCTTGAGGCTCCAATCCGCCAGACATCGCCCGCCCGCGGTGGAGTTCTCGGATGCCCCAGGGCCTTCAGACCGTCCCAGGGCAACGCGAACTCGACTGTCCAGCCATTGTCGACAATGTCCGGGCAGTTCAAGCTGCCGTCCACCTGAACGGCGTGTTTCAGTCCAGGGAGCTCCCAGTCCATGTCCCCAAACCGACCCAATCTGTGACCATGTCGAGGCACAAAATAGAGGAAGTTCTCCACTGAGAAGAGCTTATCCAGGCGCGCGAAGTCCTGGCGCAACACAACTGGCTCCAACCAGGTCCAGAAGACCTCGTAGATCGTATTGATGGCATTGACCCCCAGTTCATAGTAGACGCCATCGCCCTCAATGAAGATCTGAGCATCGCTGTCATTATGGTACACATGGTCGTGATGTTCAACATGCGTCCCCCAGATCTCATGGTCCTCATACTTGAATGCTACATACAGGGCCTCATCATCCCAAAGTAGCGCCACACGGGAATCCAACGAGACCGGCTCGCCTGTATCCATCTTGACAAAAGGCGTGGACCAGGTGACACGTCGCCACGCTGGCTCATCCAGCCGTCCGTCAATAGTTATGGGTTCTGCTACTCGCATACAGGTATACTCCACCACTGGAGGCAGACCATCCAAAGGCCCCTCAGGCAGCCGCAAAACACGGGACATCTTGATCATGGAACACTCCTATGACAGATCATAGACAGAACATTCAGCAAGGTCCCTGCGAAGAATCCGGGAAGCGGCAGCATTGCCGCTTCCCGGAGGTCATGACAGCCCAAAGCTCAAGCCCGCCGCACTTACTGATTGCACGGATAGAGGGTACCGTCCAAGATCATGAGGATCACGAAAGAGTCGGCGTAGGGGCTGTTCTTGTAGATGGGATCGTCATCCGGCAGCCACCCGCAGGTGTGCAAACCATCCTGCACCGGGTTGTTACCGTAGCGCTCCCAGATGGGGATGATGGGCAGCAGCTCGTTGAAGGCCTGGGCCGTCTTTGCCACCAGCTCCTTCTGCTTGGCGACATCGAGCCCGATGGTCTGATCGCGGACCATCTGCTCCAGATCAAGGTCGCCGCAGCACTCGGTGGTGACGTTGAGATCGAAGCTCATGCCCGGACCCTGAGGAGCCTCGATGTTGTGCGTGAAGAAGTCCTGCACAAACGCGAAGTGCGGATGCGGGTTACCAGAGCCCCAGGCCCGGATAGCCAGTTCGAAGTTACCCTGGTTGACCTCGATGGGGTGCTGGCGGAATTCAACACCACGGTATGTGACCTTGATGCCGAACTCTGTGAGCTGGTTGGCCGCGTTCTCCGCAGCCGCTGACCAGTCCGCATACTCGGCCGGCGCCGTCAGTTCGTACTCCATGCGCTGCCCCTGATCCGTCACCCAGACGCCATCGTCGTCTTTGGTGAAGCCAAGGTCTTCCAGCATCTGAGCCGCTTTATCACGGTCGTACTCATAGGGGTTCAGCACAGAGGTGTCATCGATCCACAGCGGCACCATGTTGTCACTGAAGCCGGCCATGTACTTCACAGCTTTGCCGGACTCGCCCAGCGAAACGGTACCATTCTCATGACGATCGATGGCATAGGCGATGGCCTGGCGGACTTCCTTGACGTTGAATGGATACATGGTGTGGTTGAAGTAAAGGGCCGGACCAGAGTAGATCGGCGCGCGGATGATGCGGATGCCAGCCTGCTGGAAGGCCTTCTCGGTTGCCGGCGGGAAGCCATGCGTCGCGTAGTCGACCTGGTTGGCCAGCACCAACGGCGTGACCGTGGGGGTCTCACCATTGTAGAGGTAGATCAGGTCGAAGTTCACCTTGTCGGCCCAGTAGGAGGTCGGGTTCTTCACCAACGTCATGCGGGCCTCATTGATGCTGTTCAGGTCGATGATGTAGGGACCCGTGGCATTCAAGGTCTCCGGGCGGAATTCATTGAACTCCTGCAACAGCGCGTTCCATTCATCCGAGTCCTTGTCCAGGCCCTTGTCGACCAGCTCCTGCACCTTGTCCGACCACTCGCCGTAGGTCGCCCGGTCCACGATGTACTCATTGCGGATGACGTAGCGCTCGACGACGGTCGAGGGCTCCGACATCTTGAAGACCACAGTGTAGTCATCCTTGGCAGTAACGCTCTCCAGGAAGCGCCACACGGTTCCCTTGACCAGCCGGCGGACGTTGAAAGTGGTGACCACATCCTGGGCATTGAAATCATCCCCGTTGCTCCACTTGATTCCCTTCTTCAGGTAAACCGTCAGCGTGGCGGCATCAGGATCAATGTCCCAGTCCTCGGCTAACATGGGCACCCAGGAGCCATCCGCCCACATGTAGAACGCCAGCGGTGGATGGAACAGCGCCCGGTAGATACCCACGCCCATGTTGTTCGTCGCAAACATGTTCAGGTGTCCGACGGGCGGCACGGGATAGGGCCAAGCACCGGCAAAGACTCCTGGCTTGGTGGATACTGGAGTGACCTCAACGATCACTGTCTTCTCCACCGGTACCTCGACCTCAACGGTCTTCTCGACCTCAACGGTCTTTTCCACAATCTTCTCGACTTCGACGGTCTTTTCGATGATCTGGGGCTCAGGCGTCGCGCATGACGCCGCAAACGCCAGTACCGTAATAGCACTGAGCACTACCCAAAACCAACGTCTCCGACTCATCTTAACTCCTCCTCTTA
>CAZHBB010000026.1:0-28739 GCA_964530185.1 uncultured Anaerolineales bacterium | reverse complement strand
AGCAACAGACCCAAAGAGACAAGTGCCATGAAAAACGCTATTCGAAACGCCGCACGACCCAGCTCCGGTGTGATCACTTCCCATACTCCCGCACTGCAACGTGACACGCCACATAGTGCCCTGGTGCCACCATCGTTAACTCGGGGCGCTCGACATCGCACAGCCCAGGCTCATAGATAGGGCACCGTGGGTGGAAGCGACAGCCAGAGGGCAGAGCCAGCAGACTTGGGATATCCTGACTCCGCAACTGAACACGTTCCTTGCTCCTCGTGAGCTCCGGATCTGCCTCCGGCACAGCCGCCAACAGGGCCTGAGTATACGGATGCAACGGGCTCCCAATGAGGTCCGGCGTCGGCGCAAGCTCCACCGGACTGCCCACGTACATCACAGCAATCCGCCCATCCCACGCGAAGAACTTGGCCACAGCAAGGTCATGGGTAATGAACAGAAAAGTCTCCCCCAACTCCTCACGAAGACCACCCAACAGTCTCAACAACCCCACCCGTGTGGACACATCCACCATAGAGACCGCCTCATCAGCCACCAGGACGCTGGGATTCACAGTCAGGGCACGGGCAATGGCAACCCGTTGACGCTGACCACCACTGAGCTGGTGGGGATACTTAGGGAGAAAATCTTCCACCGGCGACAGTCCCACGGTCTCCAACAACTCAGCCACCCGCTCCCGAGCAGCACGTCGACCGTCCACCAGCCGGTGGCGTAGCAGGGGTGCGCTCAGGATGTCCTGAACCGTGTGGGCAGGGTTGAGCGATGCGTAGGGATCCTGGTGGATGATCTGAACACTCAACCGGAAATCACGGAACCCAGAGGCTTTTTTCCCCTCCTTCGTCCATATCGGTTTACCCCGGTAGAGCACTTCCCCCATCGTCGGCTTAAGCAGACCTGCCAGCATCTTGCCAGTAGTCGTCTTACCGCACCCGCTCTCACCCACCAGGCAGAAAACCTCTCGCGGATGAATACCCAGCGTAACATCGTCCACCGCTGTGATTCGCCGCTTCCGCGGACCAAACTGCTTGGTCAGATGGCGTCCCTCGATAATGTATTCGTCCATGTCAGTCTCTCTCAGTCGTTTGGCTGCATGTGCTTCACACTCTGGCGCAACACCTGATCAGCATGGAAACATGCCACATAGTGTCCATCATGTCCTGGCACCGGCTCCAGATGGGGTTCCTCCTCACGACAGCGCTCTGTTGCATAGGGACAGCGCGGGTGGAATTTACAGCCAGCCGGAGGCTCAATCAAATCAGGAGGCGCTCCAGGGATAGAGATCAGGTCCCGGAACTCCCCGGTCACAGTAGGCACCGACCGGATCAGGCCCAAGGTATAGGGGTGAGCCGGCCGATAAAATGTATCGTAGACATCCCCTAGCTCCACAATGGTACCCGCATACATGGTGGCCACACGGTCGGCCAGCTCAGCCGCTATAGACAGATCATGCGAAATGAAGATCATAGAGAAGCCGAGTTCCTGTTTCAGCCGACGCAACAACTCGATGATTGTCCGCTGTGTGAGGATATCGAGCGCGGTAGTCGGCTCATCCAAAATCAAGATCTCCGGCCTCAACAGCAGGCTCATCGCCAAAAGGACTCGCTGCCGCATGCCGCCGCTCAGCTCGTGGGGATACGCGTCGATGACCCGCTCTGGCTCCAACTGCACAAAGCGCAACAGCTCCAACGAGCGTTGTCGGGCCTGGTCGCGCGTCATAGCACCGTGGGCTTTGACTGTATCATACATCTGGTCCCAGATGCGCAACACCGGATTGAACGCGTTTAGTGCGGACTGGAAGACCATCGCACACTCGCTCCACCTGAAATGGCGCAGCTCCCGCTCGCTCAGTGACAGGATGTCCATCGGCTTCGTGTCACCGTAGTACACGATCTCGCCCTTACGAATCGTAGCCGCCTTCACCAGCAGACGCACCAACGACAACCCCAAGGTCGTCTTGCCGCAGCCACTTTCCCCGATGAGCGACAGGTTCTCGCCCCGGTAGAGATCGAGGTTCACACCTCTCACTGCCTTGACCGTGCCTCGCTCAGCCTGATAGTCGACCCAAAGGTCACGCACCGAGAGCACAGCGTCTCCTTTGATAACTCCGGCCCGTTCGTTCATCTATTTCACCTCGTATCAACCTGTCGTCCTAACCGGTGCGCAGACGCGGGTTGAAGATCTCCTCCAGCGAACGGCTCATCCACACAATGGAAAGCTGGAGAAGCGCGATGGCCGTCACCGGAGCCATGATGAAGTACACACTGTCGCGGAAGAAGATGGCCCCTTGTGTCCACGCCAGGTTGATCATAACCCCCCAGTTTCGTGTCAAGGGGACCAGGCCCAGAAAGACCAGGCCCACCTGGGCGTAGATGGCGGAAGTCATGCCGAACGTGAAGCTAATGGCGATGTAGCTCATCATGTTCGGCAGAATTTCCTTGAAGATAATGTGAGGCAGGCCCAGGTCTAGAGCCACAGCAGCCTCCACGTAATCCCGTTCACGTAGGGAAAAGACCTGGGCTCGAATCGAGCGATAAAGCCCCGCCCAGCCCAGAACGGCCAGGATCAGCGCCAACACCGCCATGTCGTTGAGTTTGATCAGCGTGGCTAACACGGCCAACAACGGGAATCGAGGGATTGTGAGCCACACATCGGCCAGGGTTGTCAGAAACGCATCAAGGCGTCCTCCGATGATGGCACTTATCGACCCCAGCGTGACCCCGATGAAGGTCGAGATCACCCCCGTCAGCAACGCCAACTGCATAATATCAGCCCCGCCATTCACGATCTGAGCAAAGATATCTTTGCCCTGGCTATCGGTGCCCAGAATGTGTTCCCTGGAAGGCGGAGAGTAGATTGCGGTAATATCCGCCGACTTAGGCTCTTCGATGAAGAGCGGCCCAACCGTTGTCAACAGGATAAAGCCGATGAACAGCAGGAACCCCGCGAAGCCCGTCTTATTGCGAGCCATCAGCTTGAGGAACCTACCAATGCCCCCAAAGAAAGCCCCCACCCATGCCAGGGGCTGCAGCCGATGTTCATTGTTGTTGGAAACCTGACGCTGGCTCACGCTACCTACCTCCTCCACTGACCCGTACGCGGGGATCCAACCAGCCATAGACAAAGTCCGCCAACAAGTTGGAGACCACAACTGAGATCGTTATGATCAGGAAAATGCCCTGCATCAGCGGATAGTCACGGTTGTTGAGGGCCTCCAGAAGACGCAGGCCGATGCCCTGATAGACAAAGATACTCTCGATCAGGATCGAACCGCCAACGATGAAACCGATACTGATCAGCAACTGCGTGACCAGGGGCAACATGGCGTTGCGGCCGACATATGCCGTCGTGATTCGCCGCTCGGGCAACCCCCGCGCCCGAGCTACCGTCACGTAGTCCTCGCCCAACGTACTCAACGTACTGCTCTTCATAGAAAGCATCCAGCCACCTATCGTAGCCAGGACATAAGTCGCAATGGGCAGCGCTGCATGAAATAAGATGTCCTTGATGAAAATTAAAGTGAAGCCCGGCTCAATACCTGGCGATCGCGATCCACGCATTTGGTGGATCGGCACGAGACCCCAATAGACCCCCAGATAGACCAGAAGCACGATACCGATGATATAATTGGGGATGGCGCTAAGCGTCGAGGCCACACCAGAGAGAATAGGCTCCCAAAACGCGTCTCGTTTGTAGGCCATGATCATGCCTAGCGCAACACCAACCGTGAAGCTGATCACCAGCCCCAACCCCACGCTGAAGATAGTCCACGGCAGGAACGTCACAATGATGCTGGTAACCGTCGTGCCCGGAGAACGTAGCGAGGTCCCCAGGTTACCATGGACTAAGTTCACCATATAATCCAGGTATTGCTTCCACAGCGGCGCGTCCAGGTCAAGAGCAAACAGCGAAGCCGCTTGATCTCGTGCCTCCGCATAGGTGAGACCATAATTGAGGATTAGCTCATTAATATACACCTCTACTGGATTGCTAGGCATCAGACGTATAAGGAAGAAAGTCAAACTGGTCACGAACCAGATGGTGAAGAGAGCTTTCGCCAGCCGCTGCACCAGGAAGTGCGAAGCAATCCGTTTCAACAGGCCGCCCAAAGACGGCCTTTGCGAGACCGCAGTCACCGTCACGGTTGAATCGCTCAACGGGACCTCCTTTACTCTGCCGATGATGAAAATAGACTCAGCTCATGGTGCAGCAGCAGCGCCGCTGCCCCCTGCAACACACTATCTGATCCCAGCGTGGAAAATCCTACCGTGGTTCGCTCAGCCAACGCCGGCATGACCCGTCGGGAAATCGAATCTCGCACAGCATCGAGTAACTCATCGCCAAAACATGTGATGCGTCCAGCAAGAAGCACGCGACACCCGCCCAGGATGCTGGTGATCATGGCAGCCACCATACCTATGAGGTCTCCGACCTCATGGATTACTTCATGCACGCCCTTGTGCCCGGCGTTGAAGAGTTCCCTCACCTCGCCAAACGTCAAGCTCTCCGATGCACCAAGTTCGTTCCGCACTTTACGCACGATAGCCCGGGTGTTGATCTCTGTCTCGAGACAACCGACCTGTCCACACTGACAGCGAACACCGTCCTCCACCACACGCACATGTCCGATCTCACCAGCTCCGTAAGGATTTCCCGTCAATAGCTGTCCCCGAACCACTACTCCTGCGCCTACCCCCCAACCGACACTGATGACGACGAGGTCACCATTGCCTTGGCTATTACCGAAAATGTATTCCCCGAATGCCGCGGCCTGGGCATCGTTGGTCACATAGGCGGGCGCAGCGTAGCGTTCAGAGAGTAAGTCACCCAGCGGTACATCGCGCCAATCCAAGTTTACCGCCTGCCGTACAATGCCTTGGTCCGCATCAACCAGGCCAGGCGTGCCAATAGCAATACCCAACAAAGGATGATCGGCATGCGCTAAGAGGTCATCTACGAGGCCGTATACACGTTGGAGGGCTGTCGCACCGTCGCTGGGAACGCGAGACAACGTGCGACTTTGGACCACACGCCCCCGCAGATCAAGGACAGCCCCACGAAAATCCTCCCGCCCGAGGTCAAGGCCGATGACCGTGCGTGCTTTATCCACAACACTGAGCCAGGTAGCTCGTTTCCCGCCCCGTGAAGGCGCACGCCCCACTTCGGCCACCAGTCCGTCTGCCAGCAGATCGGCGACCACGTTCGAGACGGTCGGCCGCGCAAGGCGCGTAAGGCGCGAGACCTCGGCGCGACTGACAGGGCCGTGCTCATAGATCGTTCTGAGCACCAGTCGCGTGTTTTGCATTCTGACGCGTTCCGGTGTGATCTTCTTCATCGCACTACTGACTGATCAGGGCATAGGGAGGCAAGCCAATCGTTAGTAACGATTACTTACTATTATAATATCCTAGATCCCAGTCCCTGTCAATACCCTTTCTCACAATTTTAAGGTTGGCCCGCACTTGACAGACTATCCATAAGCCGGTAGGCTGAACCTTGAACCTACCACCGCCTCAGCAAAGGGGAGAGCAATGGATCAACCATCCAATCGAGCGCGGGGGGCCACTCTGGTGGCCCCGCACCAGAGAAAATGCCTCCGACATCCCATCATCTTGGCCATAGCACTGATGCTGATTCTGCTTGGCAAAGCCGGCAGCGTCTCAGCCGACGTTGGGCCCAAACCACGTATGGAGTTCACACTGAGTTACGAGATTGAAAGCCGCCCCACCATTGTGGAGGGCATCCTCCTGGAGTGCAACGATCCCGGCTGTACGGATGCCGAGCCGCTCCCTGAGGCCGGTCCCCAAGGGATCACCTGCACAGCGGCGTCGTGCAGTTCCATCGCCTACGGCTATCGCCCCTATCACCAATTGGTTCTCACCTTCTCAGATGGGATTGTGCGGAGGAGCTCACCCTTCGACAAGCGCCGCTTTACCGCTCATTACCGGGTCACTGTGCGAGAGAAAGACCTGGAGGTCAAAGAAATATCGGGCCTCCCCAACACGCCGATCTGGCTCCTCGCAGAAGGTACTGGTCTCCTGTGCCTGGGGACCGTCGTTAGCGTGGCCCTGTTGATCACCATCATAGCGCTCATCGCTATTGCCCATCAGGAAGCACTTGCCACAACCCGTGCCCGCCCTTGGCTCGCGATGATATGGGGGTTGGGGATACCGGTGACCGCACTGGGAGGCCTGGTCTCGCTCGCCATCCCAATCACAGTAGCGCTTGAAGCGATCGTTGCCCTAGTCTACGCTCGGGTGAGCTCTCGCCGAATGCTCATAACGCTCACAGCGAGTCTCGTCGCTAACTTGGTAACGGTGCCTATTCTGTGGGGGGTCTTCTGGGGGACCAACCTCCCCGACACTCAGCCCGCAATCATCATCTTGCTGGCGGAGGTGCTGATCTGGGCGGTTGAGACAGTCCTGTTACGATCGTTGCTCAAGCCATGTACCTGGCGCGAAGCTGGGCTGTTCAGCTTCTTGCTCAACGGCGTCAGCCTAGTTGTCGGACTAATGCTGCCATTCTAACAACCACATGGGTCTAGGGCATAGGCCTTGGGCGCGGTTGCTCCTGCTGACATAGGTCAAGGAGCGACCACACACCGAGATCCATGAGGAGAGCCGCCACCAGTCCGCAGGAAGGCAATTGACGGTGCATTTGGAGCCCCTATAATCCTCAGCCATGAGCGCCCGACCAACATCCACAGTACACGCACCAATTCGACGCGCCACATACCGCCTGTTCGTGCTTGTCATATTGGGTACAGCGGCCTGGCTGCGCTTCACAGGACTTAACTGGGATCAGACCTACTGGATCCATCCAGATGAGGGGCACATGCGGATGGTCACAGCCGCTATCCGCATCCCCCGTGACCTCGATATCTATTTTGACACTGCACACTCCCCTCTCAATCCAGCTAACAACCGACAGATCTACAGTTACGGTACGCTCCCCATCTTCGCAACGCGCCTTGTAGCAGAGGTGTTGGAATCTGGCTGTTCCCCAGTGGCTCCCCGTTTCCTCCAGCAGCTTGCCAGCAGAATTGCGGGGGCCCCGCCCGGCCACTGCTCGCCTGGCACTTTTACCTGGACCTACAGCGCCTTCTTGGGGCGACATCTCTCTGCCTTCGCCGATCTGGGCACTGTATTTCTGACCTATCTCATCGGCCGCACTCTCTATGGGCGACGCACCGGATTGCTGGCCCTCACCCTGGCAGCCTCTACGGCTTTTATGATCCAGCAGGCGCACTTCTTCACAGTTGATAGCGCAGCGACGTTTTTCGTCACGCTCACCGCGTGGTTGGCGACACGGGCCGCCACAGCGAAGGCCGGAGATTTACCATGGCCCGACCTTCTGTTGGGAGGCCTCTCGACAGGCCTGGCCGCCGCCTGCAAAATCAGTGCGGTTCTGGCAAGCGGCCTGGTTGTCATGGGAGGAATGGTATGGTTTTTGCGGACGGTTAGAGGCACCTCATCCCCTGGTCGGAGGTGGCTCTACACACTCATCCAGGGTGGCGTGGCCCTGGTGCTGGCCGCCACCCTGGCCTTCCTCGCTTTTCGTGTGGGCCAGCCCTATGCGTTTCAGGGACCCAGAGCCTGGGACCTAAGGCTGGAGCCCACCTGGATCGCGCGGCTCAGGCAGATCGCCCAGGAGCAAAGCGGCGCCATTGATTACCCATCGGGTCGGCAATGGACGAATCGCGCCCCAGTGGCCTTCCCCTGGATCAACATGGTACTCTGGGGCATGGGGTTGCCGTTGGGCCTAGCGGCCTGGGCGGGTTGGGGCCTGTCGGGACGACAACTTGCACAAGAGCATTGGAAGTCCCTGGTCCTGTGGCCATGGGCCACGACCTACTTCGTGTTCTACGCCACCCGCTGGGTCAAAGCCATGCGATACTTTTTGCCACTCTATCCCCTGTTGATCGTGATGGCGGCCTACTTCCTTGTCACCCTCCAACATCGCTCCCGCATGTTGGGCCGAGGCATGACGTTGACTGTACTGACACTAACGTATTTCTGGGGCACGGCCATGGCTGGCATCTATCTCCGTCCCCACACACGGATCCTGGGGTCACAATGGATCTTCACCCACGTAGCGCCAGGAAGTACCATCGCCAACGAGCACTGGGATTGGGGGTTGCCTCTCAGACTTGGCGGACGCGACCCGTTCAGGGGCATGTATCACGGCGTGACCCTCACACTCTATGATGAAGATACGCCTGAGAAGCGCGAGAAACTCTTAGGCTGGCTTGACGAAGCGGATGTGATCGTCATGGCCAGCAACCGCCTCTATGCCTCGATCGCTCGCCTCCCCGACCGATACCCTCTGACCACCACCTATTACCGATCATTGTTGAGCGGACAATTGGGTTTCCGCCTCGAGGCCGACATCACTTCTTACCTCGTCATCGGCCCTTTCGTCTTTCCAGACCAGGAGGCCCCCTACCCCATCATGGCGGCAGCCAGCTTTGCACCTCAGATTACGCAGATCCCCTTCCCGCTCCTACCAGCCGAGGAGTCGTTTAGTGTGTATGACCATCCGCGCGTGCTGATCTTCCGCAAGACAGCCTCATACAGCCATGCCCAGGCCGCGGCCGTCCTGAATGCCGTGGATCTACGCACCGCTCGCCCTGGCCAGACCCCGCATCAGGCCACGCCAAAGTGGATGCTCAAAGCCCACGATGTGACATTCCTCCTCGGGCTTACCCTCATTGCAGCCCTGACCCTGACTACCAGCCTCTCCATTCTCCGTGGGGTGAACAGCGGTCATCAATGAGGTGACGCTCGTCCATTGCGCGCGCGCCTCGTGAAGAGTACAATGGCTATGAAGCGTCAGCGACATCTGTGCGTGTCGGGACGAGCGTATCGGATGGGCAAGGCGTACCGCCGACTGATTGCCCTTCGGTGGTCCCAACTGAACTGATATGGAGTCCGGAGGTTGGTCGTTAGCTCCGAGGAGGTCACTTCATGAGGCTTTACGTTGACCACAACCGATGCTCAGGATGCAGGGCGTGCCAGGTGGCGTGCTCGCTCCACCTTTTCCGCGAGAACAATCCCAAGAAGGCCGCTCTAGCTATTATTCCTCATTTCCCAGTGCCTGGGACCTTTGAGGTGCAGGTCTGCACCCAATGCGGCCAGTGCGCCGAGGTCTGCCCAACCGGGGCCATCCAACAGAATGACAGAGGGGCCTATGTGGTAGACCCTGACACATGCATCAAGTGCATGGCATGTGCTGACGTCTGTCCGGAGGACATGATTTTCACTCGCCCTGACGTTCCTTACGTCTGGCAGTGCGACCTGTGCGGCGAATGCGTCGAGGTCTGTGGAACCAACGCTTTGTGGATCGCCCAGTAGTGTAAAGGAGGTTGGGCTATGCTTTACGGCTATGCAGGCCAGATCTTACGCGTCGACCTGACCTCCGGCACGGTTTCCAGCGAGCCGACACCGGAGGCAATCACACACGATTTCCTTGGCGGGCGTGGGTTGGGTGCTTATCTGCTCTGGACTGAAGTGCCACGAGGGGCCGATCCTCTGGGCCCCGACAACAAGCTCTTCATCTCCACGGGTCCGCTTTCTGGCACGTTCTTCCCAGGCAGCGGCAAACTGGATGTCACGACCAAGTCCCCTCAGACAGGAGGATATGCCAGCGCAAGTATGGGAGGGCTGCTCTCCGCAGAGCTGAAGTTCGCTGGCTATGACGCCATCATACTCGAAGGCATCAGCCCGAAGCCGGTCTACCTGTTTATCGACGACGACCAGGTGGAGCTTCGTGACGCACGAGAGTACTGGGGGATGGGATCCTTTGCCCTGGAACACATATTGAAGCAGCGTCTGGGCGAGGATTTCCAGATCGCCACCATCGGCCCGGCAGCCGAAGCGGGGGTCAAGTACGCCTGTATCAACCATGACTACGGACGGCAGGCAGGCCGTGGTGGTGTAGGCACCGTGATGGGTGCCAAGCGGGTAAAGGCAATCACCGTCCATGGCACCAGTGGAATTCCGATTGCGGACATCGACTCATTCATAGACATAGGCAAAACCGCCTACAAAGCCTGTAAGGAGGCCGAGGCATTAGGTGTATGGATCCGCTATGGAACGATGATGGTAACGTCATGGTGTGACCAGAACGGCGCGCTTCCAACACGCAACTTCCAATCCGGTTCTTTCGAACACGGCCCGTCCATCTACGCACCCGTCTTCCGCGACTCCATCGTAGTCACAGACAAGGGGTGTTTCGGGTGCCCCAGTCCGTGTGGCAAGTATGCACATGCCCCCAAGTACGATGTTTATGTCGAGGGACCAGAGTACGAGACCAACGGCATGCTGGGCTCCAACCTGGGGTTGAGTGACATCCAGGATATCGCACGTGCCAACCAGCTTTGTGACGAGTTAGGGCTAGACACCATCTCCACTGGCGGCTGCATTGCCTGGGCCATGGAGTGCTTCGAGCGTGGTGTGCTCACGCCAGCTCAGACCGACGGGCTGGACCTCCACTTCGGCAACGCAGAGGCAGTCTTCGCGCTCATCGAACAGATCGCACATCGCAGCACGTGGTTGGGCAACTTACTGGCTGAGGGCGTGCGTGTGGCAGCCAACAAGATCAGCCAGGGCAGTGAGGCGTGGGCCATTCACGTCAAGGGAATGGAACAGAGCGCCTATGATACGCATAGCGCCACCTCAATGCTCCTGGCGTACATGACAGCCGACGTTGGGGCGCATCACAACCGCGCCTGGGCCATTACTTACGATATCGCAGTGGGCCGCGACGCCGTGACACCCGAGAAAGCTGCAAAAGTCATCGAACTGCAGCACATCCGTCCGCTCATGGATGCCCTCGGGTGCTGCAGGTTGCAATGGGTCGAGCTAGGCATGCCCCTAGATCTCTATGCCCCTGCACTGGCAGCACTGACTGGCGTAGAGCGATCATGGGACGACCTGCTGCATATCTCCGAGCGCATTTGGAACCTGACGCGCATGATCTGGGTACGTGAGATTGAAGGGTTCGGCCGCGCATGGGATGCACCACCGGTCCGTTTCATCAGCGAGCCTGCCACCCAAGGCCCCACCGCAGGCAAATACACGCCACCTGAGGCTGCTCAACAGATGCTGGATTACTATTACGAGCAACGTGGCTGGAGTCGGGAGGGCATTCCCACACCAGAGACCCTGGCCCGCCTCGGGCTCAGCGATCTCATCGAAGCCTTCATAAAATGACCGTCACGTTCATTGTAGTCGGTGGTTTGAAAGCCTATGTCGGGGGGCGTAGCCATATTGAGGTACCCGTCGGTGGGACAGTTGCTGAGTTACTGGAGGCATCTGGAGTACAGCCGGCCCTGGTGGCAGCAGTGATGCTCGGTGAGACCCTCGTCCCATTGACCTACTGCCCCCAGGAGGGCGATGTCCTCAAGCTGGTCGGCATCCTCGGCGGGGGATAAGTCGTTCTCCCCCACCCGCCTACCGTAATGTGGGGCGTTCACCCTCTCGGAATCACCGGCCGACAATCACCAGAGCCAGCTCGCAGACCGTCGACGGCTTTCCAGCCCCTCTTGCCAGGCCGACAGCCTGGCAAGACTAGCGAAGCATGATCAAAGACAACGCCTCCGCAGTCTTGCGCACCTCACTTTCGGGGTCAGCCCCCTCCCATAGGACATGTTCGAACATATCCTGCAGAAAGCCCGAGAGACGCATATACTGCGGCACCACTGGCCGATTGCGTACGTACGGAACAAGGCTGACAATCTGCCTCAGCCACGGGTGATCGCCCCGCAAAAACCGCTGGTTCACAGACACATAAGGGGAAACCTGCAAGTTTTCCTCACAGAACCTGGCCGACGCCTCGGTCGTCGCCATCAACTTAAGCAACTGGAGGGCAATCTCCTGAGCATCGGATTGAGCAAAAATCACCCAACTGGTTCCACCCAGAGAACCCACAGGGGGTACCTGAGATGTAGGACGTGGCAGAAGCGTGAACCCCAGATCGTGCGCGGCATCCTCTTCGGTCTTCCACCACTCGGCCTCCTCCCGAATGCGAGGCCACTCGTAGGTGCCCCCCAGCGTCATAGGGACCTCTCCCTGGGCAAAATAGCGCGCTAGGTGCCACCACCGGCTGCGATACACATCTTTCGGCAGATACTCCCGGCGATCCAGGGTGATCGTTTGTAAGAACCGTAACGCATCGACAGCTTCCTCGACATAGTTACCCAGTACCGGGACGCCGTCGGGGTCGACAATTCGTGCTCCCGCCATCCACAGGAAGGGAATCAAGAGATTGACCGTGGCTTCACTGGTACTTGCCGTGGCCGGGAGCACCAAAGCGTAATGATGCCCAAACTTCGCCCGCACTTGCTCGGAGACGAAGTGATCCAGCACGCGCAACCATTCTCCCCAGGTCTCCGGCACCTTCAGGCCTTCCTGATCAAACCAATCTTTCCGATACCACATGCCGGAAATGTCCGCCTGCACAGGTATCCCGTAGAGTCGACCGTCGATCATGTTGTTCCGCAGGACAGGCCCCTCTAGATTCTGCGCCACGTCCCCCACCCAGCGTGCATCCAGCTCATTCAAGGCTGTCAGGTAGCCCTCAGTAGCATAGTAGCACAACCAGACGAAGTCCATAGCAGCCAAATCCGGCGCCTCACCTCGGACGGTAGCGCGTTGAAGGACCTGATGGTACTCATTGCGACCACACATTCGCACGTCGAGATCGACCTCAAGCTGGGGATGAACCCGGTTCCACTCGCCAACAGCTTCCTCTAGGGAACCCAACCAGCGCACATCATAGTGCGCCAACACCCGCAGCCGCGTTCGGTCGATGAGTGCAGAGGGTGCCGTAGGCGCCACAAATGAACCAGCCCCCGCTCTGCGGTAGATCAACCCCTCCCGCGCCAGCTCGGCCATCGCCTGCCGCACCGGCGCACGACTCACACCCAGCCGCTCACAGAGCTCGGCTTCCGTTGGAAGCTGGTCACCGGGCTTCAGCTCGCCGGTCTCAATCTGCTGTCTGAAATACTGCTTGATCTGATAATAGAGCGGGATGGCCGAGTTTCTATCGACGATCGCCATACCGTAGCCCCCTTCTCACAGTCTACGTTTACTTTCATTCATTGAGTATTATTTTACGCCAAACTGCCGGGAAGAGCAAGCAATGTATTAACCCTCAGTCACCCACAGGTAGATCTGTGCACGAGGCTCTCGTGCGATGCACACACCACGGTGGAGGTGTGACCTCCTTCCCTGTTAGTCTCGGCCAAAGTAGTCCTCACATCACACTGGAGCACATTCCCAACCAGCCCTATAATGCCTTTAATAAGGGCGATCAAGACGTGGGGAGGCAGTATGAGAGGAGAACGAGACAAAGTCAAAGTCGGCATCGTGGGGTGCGGCGTGGTGGCCACCGCATATTACCTGCCCTACTTGATGCGCATGGATAGCGTTGAGCTGGTCGCCGTGTGCGATCTCTATGAGACACGCACAGCAGCGTGCACAAGGCTCTTCGGGGCGCAAGAGCAGTTCCTGGACTACGATGAGATGATCGAACAAGCCGACATCGACGCTGTCTTTGTCCTGACTGCGCCTGGCACCCATGTCCCTTTTACACTGAAGGCGGTCAAGGCCGGCAAGCATGTTCTGCTGCAGAAACCTATGGCAACTACCATGGAAGAGGCACGAGCCATCGCCAGCGCCGTGCGCCAGGCCGGCGTGAAGGCACTTATCGAGCCCAGTGCGAACTCACCGCTGGATCCAGACATCGCCCACCTGCGGGAACTGATTAAACGGGGGGTGCTGGGCGACATCCTCTGGTTCTCGCTAGCGGCGACTGGTCCTACCACCTATAAGCCATGGTTGGGAAGCAACCCATATGGACGGACGGCTTTCTTTACCCGTGACAGCGGAGGCTTCCTCTTCGACTTCCCCTATGCACCGACCCAAATCGTCTCTATCCTGGGACCGTGCAAGCGCGTGATGGCAAAGGCCAAGATCTCGGTCAGAGACCATTGGATTGTACCCGAGGAGCAATATGATGCCTTCCTGGCCCAAACAACAGATCCTGATAAAGCCAATTACTGGGACGTGGTGCTCGATCTACCGCGCACCCAGCACGTCACCATGGAAGCCTACGACAACGTCTACTCTCTCTACGAGATGGCCGATGGCAGCATCGGAACCTGCCACGTGGGACGCATCTACCATCCAGTCTTACCTGGCAGCGGAAGCGGAGGATTGCAAGTGTTTGGGACAGACGGCAATCTCATTTTCGGTGCAGGCTATAAAGCATCCATCATCTCGAAGCACAAGGATCTACTTCCAGCCATTGACGCCGATGGATGGTACCATATCCCCTTGCGCGGCGACCTCACTCGGGCCAAATGGCCACAACCGACACCAGGGGCTTTCAACTACTATCACGCCTCAACACAGCATTTCATTGACTGCATCTTGGAAGACCGCGACCCCATGCTAAATGTTGACTGGGGCTTACACATCACCGAGATGATGGTCGGTGCAGCGGTCTCAGCCAGGAGCGGACGTCAATACGAAATGACGACGAGCGTGGACGTCTAGCGTTGGAGACAACGAGGCGGGTCACGGAGGCGCCACGCGCAATGGGAAAGCCGTGCCGCAGCCTATCCTCAATGTATCCACAGAGCGTAGGCGATAGTATCGCCCTGCGCCAAAGAAACTTCCTCACGATTGGCCCAACACCACACCATCGGAGGGCATGAACCGCTTGCGCGAGAGCACGACGCTGCTGTCCCCTGTTCCACCACGTGTCGTCTCGTCGACGGCCCCAGACTCGCTCAGCACTTCTGCACGCCAGCTCCGCAGCTTTGCCAGCTCATCGGGTTGAAGGGCAAAGCGCATACCGTGGGCCAGAAGGTAATCTACCAACGCGACCAATACCTTTTGCCGCAGCTCTACATTGTCGCGGAAGTGATCCCAGCTCTGAACCCGAGAGACCAGACGGACAAACTCCTGGGCTGCCGGTGTACGCAGAGTCTCCTCTTTGAGCAGCACGGTCGGCCTCCGACCCGCCCGACGGGCCATCTGCCATTCCAGGCCTACTGGAGCCCGGATGTCAGTGCCTAGTAGCACCACGTGTACATCTGCTTCCAACAATGCCTCCAGATCCAGAGGACCATTGCCGGCGGGTGACTGCACCACCCGCCAGCCCAGGTCCACTGGGATCTCCGTCACAAGCCGCCCCAGGATCTCGCGTTCCATCTCTAAATCCGACGCCGCTGAGATATAGAAAATCGCACGATTAGTCATTTCATGCCCCCTTTAACCCGACCGATTACCGGATTAGAGTGACCCTTTTAATGTTAGCGCGAGTCACGAACGCGACAACGACCACAGGCGATTGACTGTCGGTCGGAGCCGCCTATCATCCGAGCGATATGTCTTATCAACTTTATCGTTTCTTATGGCGGACAGAGATAGTGCTGGCATGTGCCATCATGCCTCTCCTGCTGCTCACAACAGCTCCGTACGGGCGCCACCATCGACGGGGTTGGGGGCCTACCATGAACTCACGTTGGGCATGGCTCTTGATGGAGTTGCCGGCCGTGGCGGTCATCGCTGCTGTGTACGCCTGGGCTCGCCGGCAGGCCTCGCACAGCTTGAGCTGGGTTTACCTGGCCGTCTGGGAGACCCACTACATTTACCGCACGTTCATCTATCCCCTGTTATTGCGTGGTACGCGTAAGAACTTCCCAATTCTGCTGGTACTGTTCGCAGTTGCTTTCAATGCCATAAATGGTTTCATCAACGGTTACGCATTGTTCGTCCTTCGTCCCTCGGTCACCTCTTGCCACCTGCTTCGCCTCCAATCGCTGTTGGGGCTGGGCATATTCACTGGCGGACTGGCACTGAACATCTCCTCGGATGCCATCATCCGCGCCTTACGCCGCAGTGCTCGTCATGCCCCAGATGGCCCGCGGTACGCCATCCCTTATGGTGGAGGGTTCCGTTATGTCTCAAATCCTCACTACTTAGGCGAGATTATCGAATGGGTGGGCTGGGCCATATTCACAGGGACCCAGGCTGGCTGGGCCTTCGCCCTGTTCACCTTTGCCAATCTCATGCCCCGCGCGGTCGCAAATCACCGATGGTATCGCGCCACGTTCCCTGACTATCCACCCGAGCGACGTATCTTGATCCCCTTCCTCTTCTAGCACCATGTAGAGCTCTGTACCATTCTCCTGGGTTCGCGCGACACAGTTGCCTATCACCGGGATAAAAGACGTACGAAAGCCCCTGTGATCTCGCTCCCCCCTCAAGTGAGATAAAGGGTGAGCTGTTGCGGATCCCTCATCAACTTGCCCACGAAGCAAGGGAGAGTATCCTTGGTGGGCGAAGCCACGACTGCTCAATGTACCATACATATGCGCCAACCATGGGGACACCATGAAACAACGAACTTACATCTACAGTGCCTTGGTCGTGCTGGTGATGATCCTGGTGGGCTCGGCCTTGATGGGGGCCACCCAGGCGGCCGGAGATCGAGGATTTGTCTTCACCGTACTCGCGGACATGCGCCAATATACAGGGAGAGGCATTTATGACTCCTGTCGCTATTTCCGTGGCGCGGTCGAGGCCATGAAGACCACCCAGGCTGGGGCGTTCACCCTCGTCGTGGGAGACATGGACCCGATCACCGATACACTCTGGACGCTCAATCAGGTCTTGGGTGCTGAGCACCCGTGGATACCTACGGTGGGCAATCACGAACTGCCCGGAAGTGGCCATGAGGAGACAAGAGGCGCAAATCTGGCCTGGATACGGGCACACGCTCAGGACGCCGTCAAGGCGGAAATGGGCTTCTCCAACCTGCGACCAGGGCCGGAACCCTGTGCCGAGACCACTTTTAGTTTTGACTACGATATGGCCCACATGGTTATCCTGAACCTTTACTGTGATACAAGTGGCGACTATGCCACCAGTGGGGACATCCCGGATCTACTCTACGAATGGCTGAAAGAGGATCTGGCCGCAACACAGCAGCCAATCCGTTTCGTCGTCGGCCATGAGCCCGCCTATCCTCAGCCTGATGCGGCAACCGGCCGCATGCGCCATCTGGGCGACAGCCTGGATCAGTCACCAGAGCACCGAGATCGGTTCTGGGATTTGTTGGTTGAGCACCAGGTCGCTGCATACCTCACCGGACACACCCATAACTTCAGCGCTGAGCGAATCAAGGGGGTATGGCAGGTGGATGTAGGGCATGCACGGGGCCTGGGGGACACAGGGGCACCAAGTACTTTTGTACGCATCCAGGTCATGCCCAGGGATGTCCGGTTCGAAGCTTATCGCGCCAGCGCATCGACGCCATGCACATACACATGGACCGATCTCTGGTATGGCGATGACCAGCAGCGTAGCACTACGACACCAACGGCGGCTCACCTAACCCCTTCCGACGCAGCGCCCCGATGGTACAGCCACGATGGCGTCACCTACCTCCTGGGTCTGCTGACCGCTGGCTTGATCGTAGGAAGCGTCATCACAGTAGTAGCTGCAACCCAGGCAGTCGGCGATCGCGCCCATCGCTCCCTCCCTCAGGAGCAATCCGACAACGGCACGGAGGCAACAGACCATGCAACAGCTCAAGATTGAATCTCGTCCCTATCGGATGCACAATCGCATCATGCATTACGCGTGGGGCATGCGTGGAAAAGATGCGTTCATCCCACGGCTCCTGAACATAGAACCTGAGCCTGACGTGCCCTATGCGGAGCTTTGGATGGGCATCCATCCCAATGCGCCTTCAGAGATCGAGTTACCCGACGGCCGTCGACTGCCGCTGAATACATGGCTCGCCCAGGCGCCCGACCTCACGCTGGGACCAAAGATCGCTCACGCCTTTGGAGAACTGCCGTTCCTGTTCAAGGTGCTCTCGGCGGCGGAACCCCTTTCGATTCAGGCTCATCCAAACAAAGCCCAGGCAGCTCGGTTGCACAAACAGGACCCCGAGCATTATCCTGACCCTAATCACAAACCCGAGATCGCTGTGGCGATCGATGAACTCACTGCCCTGATGGGGTTCAAGCCACTGGCACAACTCCAGGAGACACTCCAGAACTATCCAGAGATCTCCACATTCATTGGCGAGGAGCAGGTTGCAGCCTTTCTTGAAGCCTCCCCTGGAGATCCTGCAAGCCAGCGCCAGATAGTCTGGAACCTCTTCGGCCGCTTGATTCGCCGAGCTCATCAGGAACCAGGGGAACTACAGCAAGCAGTGGATGCGCTCGTGGAACGGTTGACTAACACATTTGAGGGTCTGATAGAGGTGGAGTTGCGTTTCCTTGAGCTCCAGGAGAAATATGGCAACCGCGATGTCGGTCTCTTTGTCCTCTTTTTGTTGAATCTGGTTCATCTCGGCCCAGGCGAGGGTCTTTTCCTGCCAGCAGGAGTACCCCACGCCTATTTGCATGGCAACATCGTCGAATGCATGGCAAATTCGGACAATGTCATCCGCGTGGGATTGACTCCCAAATTTAAGGATGCAGAGACACTCCTGGAGATCGTCGATACCACTCCTGGTACCCCAGAAGTCATACGTGGTGAAGAGTATCTTCAGAGCAAAGCAGGGGTTATCTTCGTCGATTACCGAGTACCGGTGCCAGAGTTCCGGGTCCGCCGTTGGGCACTGACAGGGGGAGCCGAGGTCACCGTGGACAAGCGGGACCGTCCGGCGATTCTATTGGTAATCGATGGGACCATCGAACTTTATTGGGGACAGGAACATCGACCTCATCATCGTGGAGACGCCCTTTTCCTGCCCGCCTGTCTGGAGCGTTACACGATCCACGCCATCGGGGGCGCTGAATTGTTCCAGGCCGAAGTGCCTTTATCTTAGTGGAGAGCCTGGTATTACGTAGACTGGGGTCAGGTGATGTCTCTATCTCTCTCGCTTTTCCGCGTTCGAGCTAGGGAGAGGACACATCGACACCAATCTCTTCAAGGCCAGAAGGGCCCTGAATCTGAACCCCTGCTGCCAACAGCACATCCAGCAGGATCATGGTGGCCCGCTCAACCAGCACATCACAAGAACCCAATCCCCCCTCCACATCGACGACGTGCTCCCGCAGCCAGGCACACTGCGATTCCCCAAAGGTCTCCCTAAAGCGGGCGTACAGATCCTTGACCAGCCGCTGACACAGCGCATCATCATCCGGTTCCAACCGCCCGAAGAGAGCGCCAATGACCATTACACCCCCTGGCAGCGCCCCACACATTTCCTGATGCGTGCACCCCACTCCGCCCGCAAACCCGGTCGCCATCCGGACACAGGCGGGATGCCAGTCACGGACCACACTGGGAGCCACAGCCAGAACGACTGCCTCCGAGCAATGATAACCTTCACGGAGGTAGGCAGCGGCTCGCGCCGCCAACGCTCTGCGTGTCTCCATCTGGACTGATGTCATCGAAGGCTCTCCTCCCCGATCGTACCGACTCAAACGCCGAGAGCATACCAGTGTCCTACACTGCGTCAAGTCTATTTGCCTGAATAACTGTCTCACAGACGGCAGGCGAAAGCAAGCTCCCCACTCTAGCCACAGAAATGGGGTAGTGAACTTGCAAGCGTCCCACCCAGATAGGCCCCCCACTCTTGTGACAGTCTCGGCCTGACGCATCCCACATACAGGGGCAAAAACAGGGAACAAAGGACAAACATCCCGCGGCAGCCCAACATGAATCAGGGCACCGTGCAGCCAACAACACACGTCTGCCTAGACCGTGTGCGCTGGCTAGAGCGTGCCAAAAGCGTAGACGGTGGTGGAGCGGAACTTTGCCCCAGGCCTGAGGATCACCGACGGGAAATGCGGCTTGTTGGGCGAATCTGGGAAGTGCTGCGTCTCCAGACACAGCGCCGCACGCGGCCCGTAGGTCAAACCACGCTTGCCCGGCAGTCCTTCAAGCGGCAGGAAATTGGCACTGTACAACTGCACACCGGGTTCCGTTGTGCGCACCGTCATCACGCGCCCCGATGTGGGGTCAACGACACGTGCCGCCAGACGCAGAGTCCCAGCCTCGCCATTGATGACGAAATTGTGGTCGTAGCCCCCAGCAATCCGCATCTGGGGATGGCCGGCCTCGATCCGAGCACCGATCGGCTTCGGGGACCGGAAGTCAAGGGGTGTATCAACTACTGAGGCCAGCTCCCCAGTGGGGATCAGCGTGGCATCCACAGGGGTGTACCTGTCGGCATCCACATGAAGTTCATGATCCAGCACAGTGGCCTGCTGACCTGCCGATAGATTGAAATAACTATGATTGGTCAAGTTGACGATAGTAGGGGCATCTGTCGTAGCCTCATAGTCGATACGAAGCGCGTTGGCGTCTGTCAGCGTGTAGGACACGCGCACCCTGAGTGTACCAGGGTATCCCTGATCACCGTCCGGACTGATCAATAACAGATCCAACACAGGTTCACCCTGATCGCTCTCCCGGACGCTGGAGGACCAGACACATTTGTCAAAACCGATCTCGCCCCCGTGGAGGTGGTTCGGGCCATCATTACAGGCCAGTTGATAGGTCACACCGTCGAGCGTGAAGCGCCCTTGCGCGATCCGATTTGCGTAGCGCCCAACCACGCAACCAAAGTAAGGGCTGTGGTCCACGTATTCGGCAAGAGTATCGAACCCCAACACCACGTCTCCCGGCTCGCCATAGCGGTCCGGAACCCACAGTGAGACAATAGTTCCGCCGTACGTGCTGATCTGTGCCTGCATGCCACTGTCATTGACCAGGGTATAGAGCCAAATATCTGCACCATCCTTGAGCACTCCCCAACGCTCACGCTTGATCTCCATCGCGCCTCCTTACTGGCTCCGTCTCAACCTTCACCAGTGCTGATTCTAACGCCGCCATGATCATGCGTCAAACAATGCACCAACCCGCCCCCCAAGGTCAAGTACAATCACACGGTCCGAAGTCTTCATCAACCGGGTCTCTCGACCGTGCTCGACCTGGAGGCTGGTCATATCTCAGAATGAAAGCCCCCCACTCTTCCCCTTGTGTGACCACTCGATCAACGCACAGTCCCGTACATGCTAATACGCACCTGAGAATCCGACATGCGGCAGGTTGCGTCTCCCTCCCTCAGAGACTATACTATGAAATAGCTGGATGTTGGGCCCTGTCCCACGTGTCGCTGGAAATCACCATAGTCTCAAGGAGGTGCAAACCAGACTGAGATACAATGCCAGACATTTTCCCGATAGGCGTATCAGACTCATTAGTCGTCAGATCTCGCTGCTGTCATCTCAATCCACATGGAGGGAATCAAAGTGAACGCAAAACGTGTGGTTACCGTACTTGCGCTGGGGTTGCTTGCGCTGCTGGCGATGACATCCTGTAAACAGGCAGAGCTAGGAACCGAGGAGAATCCCATTATCATGTCCTTCGTACCGTCCGGCGACACCGAGGAAATCATCGCCGGCGGAGAGCAAATCGCTCAGATGCTGAGCGAGAAGACCGGCCTAGTCATCAAGGCCAATGTCGGCACCGACTTCGCCGCTGTGCGAGAGGCCATGGGTGCCGGTAAGGCCCACATCGGCTGGCTCAACACCTTCAACTACGTGCTGGCGCACGAGAAGTACGGTGTTGAGGTAGCGCTGGTCACAGTACGCTATGGCTCGACAAGCTACAAAGGTCAGATCATCGTGCGCGCTGATAGCGGCATCGAGTCGCTGGAGGATCTGAAGGGCAAGACCTTCTGCTGGGTCGACCCCAACTCGACTTCCGGCTACATTATCCCGCGCATCATGCTGCTGGCCAACGGCATTGACCCGGACAAGGACTTCGCCAAGCAGGTCGAGGCCGGTTCTCACAACAACGTTGTGACGGCCGTTTACAATGGCGATTGTGACGCCGGGGCCACCTACTCCGATGCTCGCAGCTCAGTGGAGAAGGATGTCGCTGACGTCAAGGACAAAGTTGTCGTCCTCGCCACGACAACAGATATCCCCAACGACAACGTCTCCTTCGCCAAGAACGTGCCGGATGACATCCGCCAGAAGATCACCGACGCACTGCTGGAGATCGCTGCCACGGATGAAGGCAAGGCAGCACTGGAGACCGTCTACTCCATCGCCGGGCTTGAGCCGGCAGACGACTCTTTCTACGATGGGTTCCGTGCTGACCTGAGCGCTGCAGGCATCGACATCGAGGATCTGGCCAAATAAAACAACGTTAACGGGCTGGGCGGATGATCACCGCCCAGCCCGTTGTGCCTATCCGTATGTACATCTGACCCGATCCCACCTTCGCCACCCGTGACATCATCCCAGATGGCGAAGGTGAGTGGTGGTGATCCCTAGATAAGGACAGAGGACGCATGCTGCGAGTAGAGCATCTCACCAAGGTCTATCCAGACGGTACTGTTGCCCTGCGCGACGTGAGCTTCGAGGTGGAGGATGGCGAGTTCTTGGCGGTCATCGGACTGTCAGGATCCGGGAAGTCAACGCTCCTGCGCTGCATCAACCGCCTCATCGAGCCCACCGAAGGCCGCATTTTGTGGAACGATATTGACATCACCGCCGCTCAGGGCGAGGAACTGCGCCACATTCGCCGTCAGATCGGGTTCATCTTCCAGCAGTTCAACCTAGTCAAGCGATCCTCGGTGCTCACCAACGTGCTCACCGGGCGGCTAGGCTACGTCAACCCCTGGCTCAGTCTGCTGCACATCTTTCCCGAGAAGGATCATGAACGCGCATTGGCGGCCCTGGAACGGGTAGGTATCGCCGAGAAAGCCCACAACCGCGCTGACCAGTTGTCAGGTGGCCAGCAACAGCGCGTGGGCATCGCCCGCGCACTGATGCAGGAGCCGGAACTGATTCTGGCAGACGAGCCGGTGGCCAGTCTTGACCCGGTACTGGCCCATTCTATCCTTCGCTATCTGGAGCAGCTCAACAAAGAGGACGGGCTGACCGTCCTATGCAGCCTCCACTTTCTGGACCTGGTTCACCGCTATGCCACCTGCGTGGTTGGCCTGAAAGACGGGGAGAAAGTGTTCGAAGGGACGCCCGCTGACCTCACTGCCGAGCGCTTCAAGGAGGTCTACGGTGAGGAGGCCGAGATGGTAACTGTCGCCGGCACCCCGGGGGCATGAGGTGAGCGATGAGGACCACAAACTCTCGTGAGCGCCCCCGGATGACCCTGGCGGTGGCCAGCCTCATTGTGCCTGGTTTGGGCCAGATTCTGCAAGGTGCTCGTGACCGTGGTCTGGGGCTTCTTGCCACGTTTGTGATCCTCGCAGGATTTGCCTGGTGGCAGCAGGCCCCCCTGCTCCTCGTACCACTGGTGGCACTGTGGCTATGGGGGGCATGGGACGTGGTCCAACGGGAACGCGGGCGCCCCAGCGGCACTACCCTGCCCTTCCTGTTGGCAGCCATCGTGATCTACAGCGTGGCCGTGCGTGTCACCGAGTTCAAACCTGAGCGCATTGTCTCTGGCTGGCCCAGTATCAAGCCTATCGCCCGTGCCTTAGTCCATCCTGACCTCTTTGAGTATCCAACCGAGGACCGTACGGGCAGCATCCCCATCCTGGTGCCGTGCATTGACCCGTTACCCGCCCCTGAGGGCCAGGCGACCGAGAACCCCCATCTGATCCTCGATAGACCTTGCGCCGCCATGGGCGAGTCCATCACATTGCGCGGCGAGGGATTTTTCCCCAACATGACCACCGAGATATGGTGGCAGAATCCAATAGGTGACTATCAGCGAATCATAAAGGATGGGGATATTCTGGTGGTGACAACTGATAGTGCCGGCACCTTTGAAGTCACGTTCAACGTGCCGACGACAGCAGTGCCCATCGATCGCCGACCTGGTCCAGGCGAGACACAAACCCATACCATCGAGGTCCGTCAACATCGGCCTTACGGAAGCCGCAAACCCACAGAGACCCTGACACTGGTACTCGACAAGATCGGCGAGACAATCGCGCTGGCATTCCTGGCGACAGTATTGGCCGTGATCTTTGCCCTCCCGGTCAGCCTGTTGGCCTCACGCAACCTGATGACGGCCAATGTCGTGACGCGTGCTATCTACTATGTAGTGCGCACATTACTCAACATCATACGCTCCATCGAGACACTGATGTGGGCCATCATCTTTGCGGTGTGGGTGGGCCTGGGCCCCTTTGACGGTGTGCTGGCACTCTTCCTTCACTCTGTGGCCGCCTTGGGGAAGCTGTACTCCGAGGCCATCGAGGCCATCGATCCAGGCCCTATTGAGGCGGTACGCGCCACCGGCGCCCGCTGGCCCCAAATGGTCGTCTATGCTGTCCTGCCCCAGTTCATGCCCTCCTTTTGGTCCTTCACTCTCTACCGCTGGGACATCAATGTGCGCATGTCGACCGTCATTGGCCTGGTGAGTAATGCCGGCATGGGCTTCCTGATCGTGCAGTGGATCCGACTGGGGCGCTATAGCGCCATGGCAACCGCTATCATCGCCATCGTGCTGGTGGTGGCCATCCTCGACTACCTGAGCGCCATCCTGCGCCGCCGCGTGATCGAAGGGGCAACCACGGTGGTGGAACGCAGCCCGTTACACCGCTACGGCCCAGCCCTGGCGGGCTTGGTGATCTTTGGGCTCGTGTTTGCCTGGTCTTGGCGCATCGCCGAGATCGACCTAGTGTCCTTTGTGCGGGGTGCCCCAGAAGGCCTGAGGATGGCTCGCGACTTCCTGGTGCCAGAGCTGATCACCCGCCCCACTGAGGAAGTCAGTCTGGTAACACCGTTGCCCGTACCCTGCGAGGCTGCCGCCGAAGTTCCTTCCCCGGCATCCGTGGATAGCGCCCGGGTAGTGCTCTCCGCACCTTGCGCGAACCCCGGCGATCCCATTACGATCATTGGTGAAAGACTGCCGCCCCGCACGCACATCTCGGTGCGTTGGCTTCTGCCCGATGGCCGTTACCTGCGCATCCAGAAAGACTGTTGCGACACAGACAGTCAAGGGCATTTCGAGCTTACTGCGCCGGTGCACCAACTGATGGTGATGCAACCCGACGCCGCTGAGCCCGGTGGTGTCCAGGTGACCTGGAAGCGCGTCATTGGTGGCCCACAGCCCAGTGATGCCGTCGTGCGCGTACTGGAGCTCTCGGTGGTTACGCTGCTGATGGCGCTGCTGGCGACCACCGTCGGTTCGCTGGTAGCCATTCCTTTGAGCTTCCTGGCGGCACGCAACGTCGTCGGCCACACAATCGTGGGCCGCGCCATCTACAATTTCTTCCGTCTCCTCTTCAATCTATGGCGGTCGGTCGAGCCACTGATCCTGGCCGTAATCTGCGCCACCTGGCTGGGCTATGGACCGTTCGCAGGCGCGCTGGCCCTCGCGCTCAACAATATCCCCAACCTCGGCAAGCTCTTCTCGGAGAGCCTGGAGGAGATCGACCACGGACCAGTGGAGGCGATCACCGCGACTGGCGCCAACCGCCTGCAAGTGCTGGTCTACGCCGTCATCCCCCAGATCGTACCCCGCTTCCTGGCCTACATCCTCTACCAATGGGACATCAACATCCGCATGTCCACGGTCATCGGCTACGTGGGTGGTGGCGGTATTGGGCAGCAATTCCGGTTATGGATCGGGCTCAATCAGTACGGAGCAGCAGGCGTCGCGACCTGGGCCATTGTCGCCATGGTGTGGAGCATGGATTACATCAGCGCCCGCGTGCGGGAGAAGCTGACGTAACAGGGGGTTCATCGCGTAGACTCTAGAGCCGCGTCACGTCCCCAGGCCAGGCTGTAGTCAATCTGATCTGGGCGGGGATGGCCCGATGGGCCATAGCCTTCACGACGGGAGATACGCGTCAGGGGCACAAAAGTCGCCGCAAGACCCTTGTCGGTCACATCGTAGCGCAGGAAGCCCAACGCTGGGTCAGCGTCGGGCCAATAATCTGCCATCTGTGGAAAGCAGACAGCCGGGGCTTTCTGGAACACGATACCCTCAAAGACGTCGCGGCGACGGCAGTGGATGTGACCGCTGATCACCTCCGTTACCCCCGCCGCGTGGAACGCCCGTAGCATCCGGCTGCGGTGTGGTTCATCAATGGTGAAATACCATGGCAGGTACTGATCGGGGTCGGCGATGTCCCACGTTGGCTCATCGGGCCGATCCATAAAGAGCGCGTAGTGCATCACCATCACATGGTACCGGGCGCGGGGCAACGCTGCAAGGTTCTCCAGCCAGCGCCACATCTCCGTCTCCTCTGGCAGCCCCGACTCGCCGACGGCCCCATAGAAGCCAGAAAAGCGCACGTTTCGGTGCACGAAGGTCCATTGCAGCGGACCAACAACACGGGCAAAGCGCTGCAACTGCGCCGAGGTCACGTTAAGGTCGATGTCACGCCGTTCAGGCCACCATGCGCCGTTACGATCAGTGTGCTTGTTACCGGTGTCCATATTGCCCGGCACAGCATACCACGGGAAAGGCAATGCATCCAGTTCAGTGCGCATCTCCGCCAGTTCCCATTCATGCAGCCAGCCATCGGCGGTCAGATCACCGCCCACCAACAGCAGTTCCGGCCGCAGAGCAGTGATCTGCGCCTTGGCAGTCTCCCAGTTGTCACGCCATGCCGGGCGGTATCGGAAGGATCGGGGTGAACCCGGTTGAAGGTCAGCCACATGCACAAACGTCCAGGATTCCATCCCTCCTCCTAAAGGCCTGGCGGCAGCCCACACACCTGCTCCAATGCGGTGCAAATGGCTTCGATGTTCTCCAGAGGCACATCAGGCTCACACTCTGCGTAGAGCATCAACCCACCCTCTGGCAACCCCAGTGTGGCATGGACCGTGGCGATATGTACCGCGATTTCATCAGACGTGGCAAAGGGAAAGAGCTGTCGATCCAGGTCTTGATCCAGCGCCACCCTGCCGCGGGCTACGGCCTGCAGCCCCTCCAAGCCATTAGCGCGGAACTGTGGGTTGAGCACCCGCACCCCTACCTCGATCAGGTCCGGGATGATCTCCAATATGTGCCCGTCGGTGTGAAAGTAAACAGGGATGTCGGCCTCCCGACAGGGCTCAAAGATCCGCATGTAGGCAGGCTTCAAATATTGACGCCACTTGCGTGGGCTCATCGGCAGGGCGTTCTGCAGGCCTAAGTCATCGCCCACTGAGATCATCTCCGCCCCAAGTTCGACATACTTACGGATTACCGCCGCATTGTAGTCGGTCACCATCTCGATGAGCTCAGGCAGCCGCGGATGGTCCAGGGCAATGTCCATCATCAGGTTCTCAAAGCCCCGCAGATAGTAGAGGCGCATATACATGAACCCGTGCATCAAACCGCCGCCCACTGCCAGCTTGCCAGCCGCCTTCGCCTCACGCAAGCGCGCGGCCTCCGACTCCCAATCCCTTGGGCCAAAGGCAGCCTCACGCATCGGGTCAGGTGGCGTGTATGCCGCCAGCTTCGCCCAATCATCCAGAGGATAGGCCACCGGATAACTGTCCAGACCACGTTCTCGATTTTCCCACACGGTGCCCCAGCAATCCACATGGCGTCCCAGCTCATAGAGCGGATTGGGGAAGCTCGGGAAATCAAAGTTGACGTTGCCGCGTCGGTAATCAGGGAAAAGAGCCGGGTGCGCCAGCACAATTTCCTCCAACGACTTGCGGTACTTGATCCATGTCGCTGGCATCAGCCCAACGCGACACGGTGTCCACTCCGGGTAGTCGAAGTAGATGGCTCGCAGGTAGTTGACGGTACGTCTATCCTTGCCCTCGTATGAGATCACCACAGTGCAGTCCCCCTTGGTAGACCTGTGCGCCAACTCTCGGGATATTCTACGCCTTCACAGTCATCACGCCAAGGACTAAGCACGAGATGGAGATCGTTCATCATCGGGTGGGAAACTTAAAGAATCCCCTGGGATAAACGCCAGGGGCGGAGGAATGAAAGCTCTACGGTACCCCAAGGCACGGCCATCGCACCAAAAGAGGTGTGAAAAACGGCAGTAGCTACTCCGTTTGCAAAATAACCATCGAGGAATTATACTATGCAAGTGAACGCTCATAGCATGTCTATCCGCTCATCGTGAGGAGGAGCATTGCAGATGTGCGAAGCAACCTCAGTCCTGATCGTAGACGACAGCCCCCTTATGCTTGCCATGATGCGACACTCCTTACGCGGCACTGGTTATCGCGTCACAAGTGCGCGTACCGGTGAGGAAGCCCTGAGGATTGTGGCGGAGCGGCGTCCCGACCTGGTGTTGCTCGATGTCGTGCTCCCCGACATCGACGGTCTTGAAGTATGTCGGCGCATCAAAGCGGACCCGGCACTGGCCGATACCTACATACTACTTATCTCCTCCCCCAAAAAACGGCCCGAGGACCGTATGGCAGGGTTGGCAGCGGGCGCCGACAACTACTTGAGCCGTCCCATCGCTCCGCGTCTCCTGCGCGCCCATGTCGAAGCCGGGGTACGGTTACGTCAGGCGCTTGTCAAGGTGCGGGCCGATCATGATCTCCTCGCTAGCCTGATCGACGTGAACCCCCTGGGCCTGCTAGTCGCCGATCGCGATGGCCGCATTGTCCGCGCTAATCCACGCGCTGCGGTCCTGCTGGGCACAACGATAGAGCACCTGATCGGCACAGACCTAGCCATGCTCCAGCTTCGCTGGCACGGCCTCTCAACGGAGGGCTCGCCACTGCAGAGTACTGTCTCCCCGTTCCAGCAAGTCCTCAGAAGCCGTCGGCCGGTCCATGGCGTGCGGTTCGAGCCTCCACA
>CAZHBB010000025.1:0-37559 GCA_964530185.1 uncultured Anaerolineales bacterium | reverse complement strand
GGGCGCCTGTTACTTGGCTTTGGCTGCATGGGGCTGGCATCGGGCCCAAAGTGCATAGTACTGGGTAGACGCCAGCCTGTCGTCCGCTTGTCGCGGCCAGTGGGTATGCTAGAATGAATTTAATGAGTCAGATCGACATCGGTGTTGTCATCGTTAACTACAATACCAAGACACTCCTGCGACGATGTTTGGCGAGCCTCTTGCGCAATGAAGGAGTGCGATTCCAGGTCTGTGTTGTCGACAATGCCTCGCAAGACGGGAGCGCCGACATGGTGGCGGAAGATTTTCCCGGTGTGGCACTTCAGCCCAACCCTGTTAATGTGGGGTATCCAGCGGCAAACAACCAGGGGCTGCGTTACTTGGGATTCCCGGGGTCTTCAGCCCCACGGTATGCTCTTCTTCTCAACGCTGATACCGAAGTTCCACCTGATGCCCTTGCAAAAGTTGTGGCGTTCGCGGATCAACATGCGGATGCGGGTATTGTGGGCCCCAAATTAGTGCGACCTGATGGGTCACTCGATCTTGCCTGTCGGCGCTCTTTTCCGACTCCTCGAATCGCTTTCTACCGCATGGTGGGCCTATCTAAGATCTTTCCCAGAAGTCGGACTTTTGGTCAGTACAACCTCACCTATCTCGATGAAGACATGACGGCAGAAGTGGATTCGGTCGTAGGGGCCTTCATGCTTGTGCGTCGGGAGGCGATGGTGGATGTTGGGTTGCTCGATGAGACCTTTTTTATGTACGGGGAAGATCTTGATTGGGCCTATCGGATTAAACGCGCTGGATGGCATGTCTATTACTACCCGGGAGTAACCGTGTTACACGTGAAGCGGGCAGCAAGTCGGCAGAACCCGCAAGCCAGGGTCGAGTTTTGGCGTTCTATGGAGATTTTCTACCGCAAGCACTACGCTGCTGGGACTTCTCCTCTTGTGCATTTTGCGATCCTCAGTGTTGTCAGATTCTTGACAAGGTGGACGGCATGGCGCGTACATCTTCTGCAGCGGTGAGTCCGGCGCAGGCCGCTCGTCTGTTCGTCGGGCTTCTATTGTTGACAGATGTGTTGATGGGGGCGCTGGCGTTCAATCTGGCCTACGTCTTGCGGGTTTCCGTTCCTTTTCCAGAACCAGCGCAGGGCGTAAGGCCTTTCACTGACTTCTTGCCTATGTTGTTTATCCATGTAAGCGCTTTGGTCGCCGGTTTTGTCTTTGCTGACCTCTATAGGCTGCACCGCGCGTCGCGGGTTGATGAATTCTCGTCTATTGTGGTTGGGTCAACGGTAGGGACGTTGATGGGGATCGCCCTCGATTCACTCTTGTTGCGTGGGCTGGTCGCGGACCGTGATTATCCCCGGGTCATGATGTTGTATGCCTGGCTATTGTCTGTCCTCCTGGTGACTTTGGGCCGGCTGCTCAATGATTGGCTGCGACGTAGACTTACCCTGCGCGGTTGGGGGCGTCGGCGTGTCTTCGTGATCGGTACAGGCGATATCGCCCGCATGATCCTGCAGAAGATCCTCTGGACTCCCGAACTGGGGTATGACGCGGCCGGCGTTGTTGCCATGTCCGAAAACCATGAACCGGATATCCTGGATGTTCCTGTCGTTGGTACTGCTCAGGCTTTGGGATCCCTGGTGGACGCTTACCAGGTTGACGAGGTGATCATCGCGCTGGCTGAAGAAATACCTCACCGGGATCTGCTGTGGCTGATCTCGCAATGTGAACGCGGACGAGTGACCATCCGGGTCTATCCTGATCTTTTCCAGATCATGGCAAGCTCTGTGAGCATCAGTGAGCTGGGTGGGGTGCCGATCCTCACGGTCCGCGATATCGCCCTAACGGGGTGGCGGCGCACAGCCAAGCGAGTCATGGATGTCGTAGGCGCGGGAGTGGGTCTTATTCTGTTGTCCCCTGTGATGATGCTGATTGCGGTACTCATCAAGCTGGAGTCGCCGGGGCCTGTTTTCTATGTGCAGGAGCGCATGGGGCTTGATGCCCGGCCGTTCCCGATCATCAAGTTCCGTTCTATGCGCGTTGATGCAGAGAGGGAAGGCCCAGGTTGGACCACAGCGGATGACCCGCGGCGCACTAAGATTGGCAGCTTCCTGAGGCGGACTAACCTGGATGAGTTACCACAGTTCATCAACGTCTTGATCGGGCACATGAGTCTTGTGGGCCCTCGTCCGGAGCGTCCTGTGTATGTGGAGCAATTCCGCCGAAGTATTCCACGTTACATGGATCGCCATCGCGAGAAGGCGGGGATGACGGGATGGGCTCAGGTCAACGGCTATCGTGGTGATACTTCAATTGTCGAACGGACGAAATACGATCTCTGGTACATCGAGAACTGGTCACTTCTCCTGGATATCAAGATCATCATTCGCACCCTGCTACAAGTGTTTAAATCCCCTAATGCCTACTGAATCTCAGAAGTGAGGTCTCGTGATGACCGGAAACTCCTCTCCTTCGGTGCCTTCAACGCGGTACGACGAGCAGTACTTCTTACACGTCTGTGAAGGTTATGAGGAATTCCAATCCAGTGAGGGCGCCTATTTGTCCAAACGACTCGCTGAAGCTCTCACTATCGCTGGTATAGCCGAGGGCATGCGGATACTCGACGTTGGATGTGGACGGGGCGAGATTTTGCTGCGGACCTCAGCGCTGGGAGCACAGGCATACGGCATTGACTATGCTGCCGCTGCCGTGCGCCTTTCGCGAGATCTCGTGCGCCGTCATGCGCAGTCGGACAGCTTTCCGGTCGGTGTCTATCAGGCGTCGGCATTGGACCTCCCTTTCCCTTCCAATACGTTTGATCGTGTGTTGATGTTGGACATTGTCGAGCATCTTTACCCAAACGAGCTTAGTCTCGCATTGGGTGAAGCGTACAGGGTGCTTCGACCGGGGGGACGGATCGTCATCCACACGGCGCCGAATGTCTGGTATGACCGATACGCCTATCCGATTGTCAGGCTTGTGCGCATTGCGATGGGGCAGGGGGAGGCTTACCCGAGAAATCCCCGGGCAATTATCCCCGAGAACATCCATGTACACGTCAACGAGCAATCTGCTCTTAGCCTCTGGCTCTGCCTGTATCGCCATGGCTTCCGGCGCGTGAAGACATGGCTGAGCACTCCTCCCCAGCAACGACAAGAGCCTCTAGTTTTCCGCCTTGCGCGGTGGGTGCTTTTCAATGTTCCTCCTTTCCGTTGGCTGTTTGAGCGTGAGGTCTTTGCCGTGGGGGAGAAATGAAAGACCATCGCTGCGTCGACGAGTTGTCAATCGAGGAACTTGAGCGGATTCTTCGGATCAGACGACGCCAAGAACGACTTCGCCGTCTTGGGAATCGCCCTATGGCCTTTGACCCCCTTACACAGGTCCCCCCCGACGGTAGAGGCATTGAGGATGAGACTGTTCTAGGGAGGTCCTTGCCAGAGAGCGTGGCGGTGTCTCAAGCTAGTGCGGTATTTGAGGGGCGGCGTCAGCGGCGGCCGATCAAGTGGCGTTGGGTTTGGGATCGGTTCTTGTTGCTGGTCGAAGTGTTGGCTGTGGTAGGCTTGTTGTTTGTCTTTGCGCAATTGCTTTCCACCGTTTCACTGATGAACGAAGAGAGCCGTGAGGCTCGAATCGTGCCTACCGCAACGGTCACGCCTATAGTCAATGTGATGATCCTGCCTAGTGGTCACACCCCGCCTGATGCTTTTCAGCGTTCTGAGCCCGCTCCCGTCCCGGCCCACTTGCGGGGTTTGATTGCCGAGATTACCCCATTGCCTGTGCCTACTCAAGGACCTGAGCATGCCCGGCGGATTAGAATCCCTGCGATCGGTGTCGATGCCCCGGTGGTGGAGGGGGATGACTGGGAATCTTTGAAAAAAGGGGCTGGTCATCACGTGGGCAGTGCCAATCCCGGGGAGCGGGGAAACTGTGTCATATCGGCGCACAATGACATCTACGGGGAGATTTTCCGCGATCTCCCGGAGTTGAGTATCGGGGATGAGATTCTGATCGAGACACTCACGACAACGTACCGCTATGTAGTGGAACAGACGCGTATCGTTGAACCCACTGAGACCAGTGTGATGGCAACCACAAGTTCGCCAGTCTTGACGTTGATTTCGTGCTATCCTTATAGGATTAACACACACCGGATTGTCGTCATTGCGAGTCTGATTCCGGAGTGAGGATTGGGGCCACGCGGGCTATTGCTCGCGCGCGAGGTGAGCAGTAGACACGATGGTGTGCATCAGGATCGCCAAGCCCAAGTTCCTGGTGTGGATGAATATAAGAGTTCCAGCCACCCATAGCGCTGCTCGTAACGCCAAGTTCTGACGTGCCCCAATGCTGTGTCCCTCTAACCTCTCCCACAGGGAGATATTGAGCACGGTCTCCGCGGCGACGGGTATCAGTCCCAGCCAGCTCCCCGCTGTGACCCCAGCAGTGATGACGAGCGGCTCTCGATAGAACGCCCAATGCACTTGATGGTAAAAGGCATCAAGTGTCGCGTTGACAAGCCGACCAAACCAGGAGGGGGCTGGTTCTGTATTTGGCGACAAAGCGCGGCATAGCCAACGACCACAGGCGAAAAGCAATGTGGCGCCGCCGGCTATGAGTAATGCCCGGCCTGTGTCCACGAACATGTTTCCCACGGCTGATGTGCTGAGAACGTCCGTTTCCAGCTCACGATTGAAGGGGCGCAGCCCCAGGCCATAGCTTGTTAGAGTGCCTTGCCACATGAGCGCGGCGGCCGGCAGACCAAGGCCATAAAGTATCCTGATACCCTGTGACAACCAAGGAAGTTGTAGGATCCGTTGGAATCCCGACCACCGGGCATTCGCGGAGGCAGCGGTGCGTGCCTGTCGGTCCACCAACCAACGCGCCATCGAGGCGAGTGTGTGGAGAGCAATGGAGAGCGATAGCCAATCCCAGCGATGCGTCATGAGGTCTTTCACTGAGCCTGCTTCCGTCCATCGGGTTCCACTTGTTGTTCCTCCATGGATATGGAAACCGGAATGGTGACGGTGACCCGGGTTCCCTCTCCTGGTTTTGAGGCGATGACGGTTCTGCCACCGACCAGCTTTGCCCGCTCTCGCAGGTTCAGGAGTCCCAAGCTGTCGCGCGTAGCGTACTCGGCCTCCATAGCGGCAACGTCAAACCCTTTCCCGTCATCCTCGATTTCCGCTACTATGTTGAGGGACCTGGGATAGAGACGGATCCATAGATTATGAGCTTCAGCATGTTTGCGAGCATTGGCGAGGGCTTCGTCGATGATATAGAAGAGCGCTCCTTTCGCCTCGTGGTTGAGCAATCGCTCGACTTCTGGATTTGCTTCCAGATGTATCTCCGCGGGGGTGATCTCGCGAAGTTTCTTGACCAACTGCCGAATCGCCGGGAGCAGTCCCTGTGATTCGAGGATCAGGGGGCGCAAGGTGAAAAGCATCTGCCGTATTTCTTTCGTGGTACGTCGGGCCATTTCCTCAAGTTGCTTGAGTTCCATTAGTACCTCTTGGGGGTCTTTGGCAACTAGCAACCTGAGGTAGTTCAAGCGCATAGCGATAGCGGCGATAGTCTGGGTGGGCCCATCATGGAGGTCACGGGCCAGTTTCTTTCGGGCATCTTCCTCCACTGTCACAAGGCGGTCCTTCTCCTCCATGAGGTTCTGATAGAGACTGGCGTTCTGCAATGCCAAGACAGCCTGGTTGCAGATGGCGAGCAGGAGTTCTTGCATATCTGTGGTGTAGCTATCTGGTTCAGAACTGCCGAGTACGAGAAGGCCGAAATTCTCGTACCCCGCTCGCAGGGGTACGACGATGGCCTGAGCGCTCTCTCGGAAGCGATAGATCCGTCCCAATTCTGGATCACTGGCTGGGTTACTGGTCACTACAGGCTTGGACTGACTCAGCGCGCGAGCGAGAACGCCCTTCATTGCCGTGAAACGGATCTCTCTTTCTTGAGGGGAGAGTCCCTTCCCTTTGGCAACATAGAGTCGCCCATCTATGCCATGAAGCAGGATCATGCTGACCTGTGACTGACCACGTGTCTCTCCGAAGAGTTGTTCAACCCCAATGTGGCTGACCTCTAGTACTGCGTCAAGTACACGTTCATAGTTGAGAGTGGCGCTAAGTGTACTGGCGAGTTCAAAGATCAGTTTGGTGCGGCGCTGCTCTTTTTTGAGTGCTGCCCGCGTCCTTCGGTCACGTTCCTCTTGTTCAGCTATAAGGGCGGTTTTAATTCGTGAGCCGACCAATGCGACTGCCCCCCCGGCCGCCAAGAGCACGACCCCGGTGATCACTGCTGGCAGAAACTCGAACAACGTGAGTTGGGAAGGAGGTGTGTACATTGGGCGTGCCTCGAGCCAAGATATTCCCCAGTACGCCGCTACGATTCCCACAGTCATGGCCGTGCTCACAATCCAGGGATAGCGGACGGCGGCTGTGATGATCGGGATGAGTGACACAAACAGCAATTGGTTTCTGATGTCGCGGTCCAGGGCCAAGAATCCCAACGTCAGTGCAACGTCCAGCACAAGTAGCCCCTGTTGAATGCCGTGGGTATTGGGATTCCTCAAGAAACCGATGAGTGCGGCTAAGTTCGCAGTCGCTCCAATCGTAAGTAGAAGGAATGCTTGTCGGGGAAAAGGTGCATCAGTGAGCCCTGCATGGATGCCCACAATGCCGGCCACGACGAGCAGCAAGAACCATCGAAGGTTGACGAACAACCATTCGATTTTCTGCTCACTTGTGCGCATGGTTGCCCAACCTGTGTATCCACCAAGCATGGGAAGGTCACTCTCTCAATGGGATAATAATCTGTCTGCCTGCGCTAGATTACACAGAGAATCGAATGTGGACGACGTCACCATCCTTGATGATGTAGGACTTACCCTCGAGATGTACCTTTCCCATTCTCCGCGCGGCCGTCATACTACCAGCTGCGGTGAGATCATCAAAGGCAACCACCTCGGCACGGATAAATCCCCGTGCCAGATCACTGTGAATCGCTGCCGCTGCATCCAACGCAGTGCCTCCTACGGGCAAGGTCCATGCTCGCACCTCGTCTTCGCCCACCGTGAAGAACGAGTGGAGTCCCAGCAATTGGTAGGAGAGTTGGATAACGCGTGGCAGTGCCAACTCGCGAATTCCGTACTCATCCATGAACGCCGAGACTTCGTCAGGGGGAAGCTCCCGAAGTTCCATCTCCAGTTGCCCCTTGAGAGCCAGGACCGCACTTGACCGATGCGCAAAGTGAATGTCTGCGGGGGTGAACGATGGGTCATCATCGGTATTAAGCACGACTAGGACTGGTTTGATCGTCAGAAAGCCGAAACCGCGCAGACGTGCTTTTGTACCGGTGTCAAGTTCAAGGTCCCTGAGGGGGCGTCCCGTATCAAGCTCCTGACGCAACTGTTGGAACGTGAGCAGGTCCTCTTCCAGTCTCTCGCGTTCCTCTCCACGCGCTCCTTTGCGGAGGCGTTCTGTGATGCGCTCCACTTGCGTTTCTGCCGCAATGAGATCCGCAAGGAGAAACTCGCTCTCCAGGTGCTCCAGGTCGCGTTGGGGATCCACACTCCCAAACACGTGTGGGACTGTATTGCTGAGGAACGCACGGATGACATACAGAAAGGCATCTAATGGGGCGAGTTTGTTGCGCAGCTCGCCACTCAGCCCTGTTTTCCCCAGGTCCTGATCCATGCCGGCGATATCGACATAAGTCACCTTGGCATAAGTCGTCTTTTTAGGGTGGTACATAGCGCTTAGTTGGTCAACCCTGGGATCAGGCACATCAACGGAGGCGCTAAACAATTCTAGCCTGCCCGTGCTAGCTGCGCTGGTGGCGCGGTTGGCGCCAGTGAGGGCGTTGAAAATGGTCGTCTTACCGCTGGTTGGCAATCCAATGATGCCAATTTCCATGAGTTTCTGTGCTCCGATTCTTGCGAGTTCGTCCCGGATCGTAAAGTTTGTATTCAGTATAGCGTGTGTGTGAGACTGTGCAAGTCCTGATGGACAGGTAACTTACCGCCACGTTCTCCTGCTACTGGCTGTGATGGAAGTGCTACGCTGAACTGTTGTGCAACAGTCGGCAGTTGACTTCTGGCCGAATCCGAGTATCAGTAAGTGTTGGACGCGAATATCTTTTGCTTATCATTTGAGGAGGATGCATGTTAGTCACCAGTAAAGAACTTCTCCTGGATGCCCAGAGAAATGGTTATGCTGTGGGAGCCTTCAACACCAACAACCTGGAGATCACACACGCGATTTTCCGCGCCGCCGAGGCAAAGCGTGCACCCATTCTTGTTCAGATCTCCGCAGGGGCGATGCGGTATGCAGGTGTTGAGTTCTTGCCCATGATTGTGGCGAAGGCTGCGCAGCTGGCTACGATTCCTGTCGCGATTCATCTGGATCATGGTCCCAGCTTCGAGGTCGTGATGCAGGCGTTGCGGGCCGGGTTCACCTCGATTATGAGGGATGCGTCCAAGCTGCCCTATGATCAGAACGTAGCCGAAGTGCGTAAGGTAGTTGAGGCCTGCCATGCGATCGGAATTCCTGTCGAGGGGGAAATTGGACGCATTGGGGGGGCAGAAGAACATGTCGTGGTCACAGATCGTGAAGCGCTGATGAGCGACCCTGATGAGTGTGTTCGTTTTGTTGAGGATACCGGGATCGATTTTCTAGCGGTCGCTATTGGGAATGCGCATGGGTTCTACAAGGGCGAGCCAAAACTAGATTTCGATCGTTTGATGGAGATTCGAGACAAAGTCCCGGTACCTCTGGTGCTGCATGGTGCCTCTGGCATTCCCGACGAGCAGATCACTATGGCAGTTGAGCGGGGAATCTGCAAGATCAATATTGATACTGAGATCAGGAACGCTTTCATTCGGACGATGCAAGCGTATACGAAGGAGAATCCGGATCAGATTGACCCACGCAAAGTGTTGGGACCGTGCATTGACGCGATGCAGGCAGTGGTCGAGCATAAGATAGAGATCTTCCGCAGCGCCGGTCGTGCCTGAGGCCAGGGGAGAGCAAGCTACGGGCTTTGGGGCGCTGTTATCCCGCCGCTTGCCTTGTCAAGAACGCTGACCCAGAATGCTGGCACAGATCGCTGACGGACCTTGTGCTCTCTGTAGTTTAATCGATATGTTTCGAGGAGCATGGTAGTCAGAGGTGCTTCTTGAATGAGCTCAGGGGGTGATGATGAACGTTGAGTATTTCAAGAAGTGGAGCCGTCACCTGAACAAGGACATGGAGCTCAAGGTCTATGGTCATGCGGGTGTGCCAGCCCTTGCTTTCCCTACGGGGTGTGGCCGCTTCTATGAGTTCGAAGATAACGGCATGGTGGACGCTATCGGGTGGTTCTTAGATCAAGGCAAGATCTGGCTGGTTACAGTCGATAGTGTGGACTGTGAAGCCTGGATGGCGCATTGGATGTTTCCCGGCGATCGGGGATGGCGCCATCTGCAGTATGAGCGCTATGTCATGGATGAACTCATACCCTTTATCCGTGAGTATACTGGTTTTCGGGGACGCCTTCTGACCACTGGCTGCAGCATGGGGGCGTATCACGCGGCGAATTTTTTCTTCAAACACCCTGATATCTTTGGGACAGTCATTGCATTGAGTGGTCTCTATAGCCCGACCCATTTTGTGGGAGATTACATGGACGAGAACGTCTATTTTAACTTCCCACTCTGTTATCTACCCAATTTGACCGATCCCTGGTATTTGGAACGATTCAGGGAAAGCGAAATTGTGTTCTGCGTTGGGCAGGGAGCGTGGGAGGAGGAGAGTCTGCGCGATACCCGCCGTTTGGAAGAAGTCCTTCACTCACTCGGGGTACATGCCTGGGTGGACTACTGGGGGACAAACGTGAGCCATGACTGGGTGTGGTGGCGCAAGCAACTGCCGTATTTCTTAGGCGAGATTGGCCTACCGTGAAGCGGGGAACTACTACGAGGAGCATTGACACCTAATGGGTTTTGAAACAGCCAATATACGGGAGCTTGTCGCAACTCTCCTGAAGTCTGCATTTGAGGCAGCCCAGCAGGCCGGGGCGCTTCCAGCTTTCGAGGTTCCGGATCCCGTTCCTGTGGAACCCAGCCGCCACGCGGCCCATGGTGACTATGGTTCCCCTGTCTGTCTGGGGTTGGCGCGTGTGCTGCGACGCTCCCCGATGACTATTGCTCAGACGGTGGTGGAGTATGTCCCCGCGGCTGATTTTGTGGCCGAGGTCGAGGCTGCTCCGCCGGGATTCATCAACGTGACGCTTGCACCGAAATGGTTGGCCGCGCAGGTGCCTGTAATCCTTGCGGCCGGCGACACTTGGGGCAATGTTCTCGTTGGAAAGGGTGAACGCGTCCAGGTGGAGTTTGTCAGCGCAAATCCCACAGGGCCGATCACGATTGGTTCGGCGCGCAATGCAGTGTTAGGTGATGTGCTGGCATCAGTACTGGAGGCGGCTGGTTACGTAGTGGCACGTGAATATTATGTCAACGATGCTGGCTCGAAGGTGCGGAATTTTGGTGAGAGCATCTTTGCCCGGTACGCAGGGCTTTATGGTATAGAGGTGCCATTTCCAGAAGCTGGATATCCGGGTGCTTATGTGACAGATCTGGCGCGGCAGGCGAAGGAAGTGTTTGGAGATCGCTATCTGGGTATGGATGCTGCTCAAGCGGCCCGTGAATTGGGCCGGTGGGGCATTGACCAGGTGTTGGGATGGATCGAACGAGACTTGGCGTTGTTGCGGGTCCATTTTGACTTCTGGCGTCGGGAGCGGTACTTCTACGAGAGCGGTTTGTTTGACCAGATGATCCAGAAGCTTCGGGATGGGGGATACCTGGTGGAGTATGATGGCGCTGTCTGGTTTCGGCACGAGGACCTAGAGAAGGACGCTGTGCTCATCCGGTCGCCGCAGGTCGTCGCAAATCCAGACGAGCGTCCTACTTATTTGGCCTCTGACATTGCCTATCTGTGGGATAAGTTGGTCCTCCGTGGATTTGATAGGGCGATCTACATCTGGGGCGCCGACCATCATGGTGATGTGCCACGGGTCCGAGCAGCCGCCAAGGCATTGGGCCTGGATCCTAAAAGGCTCATCTTTGTCCTATACCAGATGGTTACCCTGACCCGAGGTGGGGAAAAGGTCAGGATGTCGAAGAGCTCGGGTGAATTTGTAACACTCCGAGAGCTTATCGACGAAGTTGGAGCTGATCCAATTCGGTTTATGATGCTGACCCGGACAGTGGATGTAACGCTGGAGTTTGACCTGGACCTGGCTGTAGAACAGTCGGATCGGAACCCCGTGTACTACGTGCAATATGCACATACGCGGATTGCCGGTGTATTGCGTCGGGCGGCTGCTATGGGCTGGGACGTTGAAGAAGTGTCCGGCGATCCTGCTTTGCTGCGGCATCCAAGTGAGCTGGCATTGATTCGCAAAATGCTTGCTCTGCCCGAGGTGGTTGCCTTGGCTGCGAAGACTATGGCTCCGCACCATTTGGCGGCTTATGCTACAGAGCTGGCTGCGTTGTTCCATGCATTCTATCGAGACTGTCGTATCGTCTCGGCCCGTGCCGATGATGCCGCGCTGACGCAGGCGCGTCTTATGCTGGCTCGGGCTGCTAAGATCGTACTGGCCAGAGTCTTGGGGTTGATGGGAGTGGCAGCACCTGAACGTATGTGATCTTGGGGCTTCTATCTTGCACAGCAGGGGGGATCATGGGGCTCAAGCCGGATTTCTGGATCCGTGAGATGGCGCTAAAGCACAAAATGATTGATCCGTTCGTGGATGGCCAGATGCGCGACGGGGTGATCTCTTATGGCTTATCGTCGTATGGCTATGACATCAGAGTGGCTGACGAGTTCAAGGTATTTACACCTGGGATCGGTGGGCTGGCAGTGGTCGATCCAAAACACCTGGCCACCGAGGCGATGGTGGATTACCGGGGAGAGGTTTGCATCATCCCACCAAACTCTTTTGCCCTGGCGCGGAGTTTGGAATACATCCGCATGCCCCGCAACGTGTTAGGAGCGGTGTTGGGAAAGTCTACGTATGCACGTTGTGGTATTGTCACCAACTTCACACCTCTAGAGCCAGGATGGCACGGTTATATCACTATCGAGATCAGCAATACGACCCCTTTGCCTGCCAAGATCTACGCATTCGAAGGCATCGCTCAGGTTCTGTTCTTTGAGGGTGACGCACCGTGTGAGGTCAGCTATGCCGACAAAAAAGGGAAGTATCAGGGCCAGCGGGGCGTTGTGTTACCGAGGCTGTGAATGAAGCCCAACACCTCGATCAGTAGTCGGTCTTCATATTGTCATGCGCTCCGATCTGAGTGATCATGGGCGACACCGTTCGACTTCTCCACTTTGCGGATCTCCACATCGGTGTGGAGAATTATGGGCGGCTGGATCCGGCTACTGGCCTGAATCAGCGCCTGGTAGATTTCCTCCAGCGATTTGATGAGCTTATCGAGTTTGCGGAGGAACATGAGGCAGATCTGGTCCTGTTTGCCGGTGATGCATTCCGTTCTAGAGCACCTACACCGACCCAGCAACGTGAGTTCGCTCGGCGCATACGACGTCTCTCAGAACTGGGGATCCCAATTGTGTTGTTGGCTGGTAATCACGACTTATCGGTTATGAAGCGGCGTGCCTCGAGTGTGGATATTTTCCACACCCTGTCCGTCCCGCACGTCATTGTGGCGACGTCGCCTGAGCTGCTTCGTATAGAAACGAGGCATGGCCTGGTGCAGGTAGCGGCTGTGCCTTACCCATTTCGCCAGCGCCTTCTTTCCCGGGAGCAGTATCGTCATCTTCCTTTGCCAGAATTGGATCGTCGGGTTACTCAGGCTGCTGTTGCGCTTGTCGAACGCTTGTGCTCTCAACTGGACGATGGTTTGCCCTCGGTGTTGCTTGGACACTTCTCCGTGGATACGGCTGAACTGGGGTCGGAACGTGGCATCATGGTGGGGCGGGATGTCACATTACCCATCTCGGCGTTGGTTGATGAGCGATGGGATTACGTTGCCCTTGGCCACATCCACAAACATCAGGACCTTAATCCTTCGGCTAAACCACCCGTCGTGTACGCTGGCAGTCTCGAACGGGTGGACTTCGGTGAGGAGGGTCAGCCCAAGGGCTTTTGCTGGGTGGAGATCTCTACATCTGATGACGGGACACGCGCGGTCAAGTGGCAGCATGTCCCGTTAGCGGCGCGCCGGTTTGTGACGATACGCTTAGATGTGCGAGATGCGGCAGATCCTATGGAGGTTGTTCGAAACGTTGTCGCCGGACACGATGTCCGAGACAGTGTGGTAAGATTGCTGATCAAAATGACGGCAGCGCAGGAGCCCGGGTTGCGGGATGCCGATCTTGGGACATTGTTAGCAGAGGCCTTCTATGTGCAGATCAACCGGGAGGTAGAGCGAGTTGTGCGAGATCGGCTGTCTGGTATGGAACCGGCAGGGCTGACGCTTGAGCACTTGTTAGAGCGATATCTGATCAGCAAGGGAATCACTAAGGAGCAACTCCCCGTCTACCTAAGGGCCGCGAGTCCCATCTTTGGGTCAGATCCGGGATAGGGAGTCGTGTGGTTGATATGAGACCAAGCTATGCCAGAATTTTCAAAGTCGGACAGAAGTGCAGAACCTGGATCGGGAGCCTGGTTGGGCTGTCTGTGCTGTTAGGTGGCATGTTGGGCCTGACTTGGGGACTCCATCCCGTGTACGGGGCTGCACAGAGCGGCATCGGTGCGTCGGTATGGCCATCTGCCTTGTCGGACATCTGGAATTGGCGCGTCAGGCGGTGGGAGGAGGTTATTGTCCCGGTAGCGATTGACCGTGGGTTGGACCCAGACTTCGTGACTGCGCTGGTTTGGATGGAGTCGCGGGGCGATTCGAGAGCTGTTGGCCCAGTGGGTGCGGTTGGTCTTATGCAGGTCATGCCCCGCGAGATGGGCTATCGGTGGCGCCCTAGCCGGGATACACTGATGGACCCTGCGACCAATCTCGCATGGGGCACTCGGACATTGGCAATCATTATTCGGCAAAGCCGCGGGGACATCTTCAATGCACTTGCGGCCTACAATGGCGGTTGGGCACAGATTATGTACCGAGGTCCTAAGATTTTTGCCACTACAATCTTGAGAGATTATGCTTCCGCGGTGGCTGCGAGATATCCAAGTTCCCGACGGTGGATGGTGTTGTATGGCGTTGTTGATTCGCAGGGCGTTCGTGGTCCCATCTGGATTGCTGACCGAGACCGGAGTGACGTCTACCTCTATGGTACTGTGAATCGGGTGCCTGACGGCTCGCCTCTAATCCCTGATGTCAGGCCAGCATCTATTTTGGCTGTGTCCTATGATGAAGACACAAATGCCCCCTTCTTGATTGGGGCGTGGCTGTTTGACAAGGCCGCTCGGCGTTGGATGGAAAGCGAATCGGAACCTGCTGCACTGCTTTCTGAAGCGGGAGTCCTTGCCTCGCCGTCGATGGGAGGTGGGGAGGCTTCCGTTGAGCCTACTTCTCTTGTCTCGTCTGATCTGCTTGTTGGAGAGCCGTCGGCGAGCAACATCCCCGCACCCACGCCCACCGTGGCGTCTGCCTGTAAAGGTGGAACACTGGAGCTAGTCGCTTGGCCCGTTGAGGTCAAGAACACCCCGGATGGTTGGGTGGCCCGTATTTATGCGGAGGCGCGTGGTGGGGCATGCCTTTACACCTATGCATGGAATGACTTGACGGAGATTAAGGCTCAGGGCGTGAACGGATCCATTCTCTTCGATGTGCACTCAGATCGGCGTGATAGCCCTATCCTGGGCACGGTCGTCGTGGCGTCTGGTGCTGAAGAGGTGCGCGTCGGACTGTACGTTGAGCCTCCTGGGAGGTAGTGGATGTTTCTGTAGGGGTATCTGGGGCAAGCACAAGCTTGCCCCCTGTTGTCTTGGGGACTATAGCGATGGTGAGAACTGAGGGTAGCGTTGGCCAGCCTGGACAGGATAGTGAATCTGTGTACTGTTTGACTGTTGAGCGTCAGTTGGCTGGTTTACGAGTCGACCGTTTTGTGGCGTCTCAAGTGCAAGATCTCTCCAGGACCGCAGTGCAACGTCTGATAGTGGCGGGGGAAGTCCGCCTTAACGGCCGGCGGGTGACTCCGTCCACCCGAGTACAGGCGGGAGATAAAGTGAGGGTACGTATTCCCCCGCCCGAGGCCGTGGACTTAGTCGCTGAGGCTATTCCACTGGACATTGTCTACGAAGACAGAGATTTGGTGGTGGTCAACAAGCCGGCGGGGGTTGTCGTACACCCTGGGGTTGGGCATACGCAAGGCACTCTGGTTAATGCGATCCTTGCCCATTGCCCAGATCTGAGCGGTGTAGGCGGAGAGCTTCGCCCGGGGATTGTCCATCGTCTCGATAGAGACACATCGGGTCTCATCGTGATCGCCAAACATGAGCGTGCATTGCGAGACCTGCAGCGCCAGTTCAAACAGCGCTTGGTACGTAAGCACTATACCGCTCTGGTGTGTGGATTCCTAAGACAGGCGTCTGGGATTGTGGAGGCGCCGATTGGCCGACACCGTATTCATCGCAAGCGGATGGCTGTGCGTGGGGACGGCAAGCCGGCGCGTACCCGATGGCAAATTCTTCAGCGTCTGCGCGACGATCGAGGCCATCATTTCACCCTCGTAGATGTGCAGCTTCTGACTGGACGGACCCATCAGATCAGAGTGCACATGGCGTGGATGGGCTATCCCCTGGCAGGTGATCCGGTATATGGTACCAAAGCCACGGCAAGCTTCGCTCCTCGTCAATTCTTACATGCGAGGGAGTTGAGCTTTGACCATCCTGTGAGCGGTGAGCGTTTGCACTTTCAGGCAGATCTGCCAGAGGATCTTAACTCCGTCCTTGCTCATCTGAGGACGGTTGACGATATGAGGTGAGTGCAAGACGCCGTTCTGCTTCCCGTTGACGCCGGGTTGGGTTTGGGTATGCTTCGAGTCATGAAGAAAGAGCGGCTTGATAGACTGATGGTGTGCCAGGGCCTTGTTGCCACTCGCTCTCTTGCGCAACGCATGATCGCGGCGGGCGAAGTGCGGGTGGATGGCCAGTTGATTGACAAGGCGGGGGCAAAAGTCCCTGTGGATGCGAGGATCGAGCTGACCGCAAAGCCTCGCTTTGCAAGTCGTGGGGGAGAAAAGCTGGCAGCCGCATTGGATCGCTTTGACATTGATGTGTCTGGCCGGACTGTGGCGGATGTTGGCGCATCAACGGGGGGGTTCACGGATTGCCTGCTGCAATATGGTGCCGCTAGGGTATACGCAATTGACGTCGGTTACGGCCAGCTTGCATGGCGTTTGCGACAGGACCCGCGTGTCGTGGTCATGGAGCGAGTCAACGCACGGTATCTCGAAGCCTTGCCAGAGTCTGTTGATATGATCGTTTCAGATGTGTCTTTCATCTCGCTGCGGCTCATCTATCACACTGCGGTGCATTGGTTAAGGCCTGCCGGGGAGGTGGTGTCGCTTATTAAACCGCAGTTTGAAGCAGGGCGTGAGTTTGTAAAGCGTGGTGGCGTGGTACGCGACCCAGCCGTGCATCGGCGCGTATTAGAAGATGTGACCCGAGCCATGGCGGGTCTGGGACTGGAGCTGATGGGATTGATGGTCTCGCCGCTTATTGGGCCAGCGGGGAATATTGAGTTTCTGGGCTGGTGGCGCGTCAGCCGTTCTTCCGTCGCGGGATCCTCGGAGGATCGGCAGGGTTGGATCCTTGAGGCTCTGAGAGAGGCTGACGCGCTCCTACGAAGAAGAGTTGGCAGGTGACGACTCACTGGGGGCTCGAATTCAATAGCGGAACTCTAATCCCCTTGGGGACAGAAGCCCCTTGAAGTCCTGGGGTATAGACTGGATAAGACTCATGAATGAGAATCGGTCAAGCAGCATATTGGGGTTCTGGTTCCAGATTCCTGTGCGTCGCCGGTGGCGTATTACGCTATTTTCGGCGGCGATCCTGCTAGTACTGGTTGTGTTGTGGGCCGCTCGATCTGTTCTTGGACTTTACCTGATTGGTTTCCTCCTGGCGTACATTCTGACCCCTGTGGTGCGGGCTACTGAACAAGGTTTCCATTGGCTGGCGGCGAAGAGTCACCTGCGCTTTCTGCACCGCATCGCCCGGTCTGCTGGTATCGTTATAGGGTATCTGATCCTCTTGGGGGCTATCGCGGGTTTTGTGGCTCTGGTCATTCCGGTTGTCGTCCGGGAAGCGGAACAGCTCTGGGCTGCCCGAGATATCATCTGGTTCCAGGTTTCGACATGGGGTGCCAGGGTGATCGAGATGTACGATCGGCTTCCCCCACAGGTCCGTTTACAGATCGACGCTGGGATGCGGAACCTGACGAGTATCGCCACTACCGCTGTTCAACAGGCGCTTCGGGGAACCTTTTCAGCTATCTCCTATACTGCTGGGGTGGTGCTTGCCATCATTGTCGTGCCTTTTTGGACCTTTTTCCTTCTACGGGACTACGAAACCATTCGCGAGGGTGTGTACCACTTTCTCCCTGCTGTCCTCCGCGATGACGTGCGGAGCATCTTGCAGATGCTGGATCATACAATTGGCTCGTATCTTCGTGGCCAGGTGATATTGATGTTGACGATTGGAGCCATGCAGACGCTCGCACTGACGTTGCTCGGAGTCGACTATGCGTTGCTCCTGGGCGTGCTCGCCGGGCTCCTGGAAGTAATCCCTAACGTGGGTCCCACTGTTGCGGCTGTACCCGCCATATTCGTAGCCTTGATGCACAGTCCTGGACTGGCGTTGTTGACGGCCGGGGCAGCCAACTTGATCCAAAACATAGAGAATGCCTGGATTGCTCCACGGGTGCTTGGGAGCAGTTTGGGGTTGCATCCCGTCGTTATGATGGCTGTGCTCGTGGTGGGGACAGAAATTGGCGGTTTGCCCGGGCTCTTGTTGGCTCCGATTCTTACCGCTATGTTGCGTGATCTCTTTCACTACCTGACATGTCGCTTCGCCGACACACCTTGTAGTTCGGAAGAGGCTTTGGCGCGAGTATTGGCTCGAGAGCCTTTCACTGTCCAGCTCTGAGGCATAAAAAAGACCGCCTAGTGGTTTTGTGCGAGATCAAGTCGCGCAAGCACGACAGTGAATTATTCGGGACGTAGCGGTTTGCTTGCTAAAATTGGGGTCTCCGGTATAATATTGGGTGTTCGGGGCGTGGCCCAGCTTGGCTAGGGCGCTACAATGGGGTTGTAGAGGCCGGCGGTTCAAATCCGCCCGCCCCGACCTGTTTCTATAAGAGCAACCCAGCTCATGTGGTTGGGTTGCTCTTTAGTGTTCGGAGGCCAGGGGAAGCTTTACGACGAAAGTGGTCCCGGCATCTGGTCCCTCTACCGAGCTGGACACGGTAATGTCCCCTCCCATAGCCTGGATGATGCCGAGAGCGATAGCCAGACCGAGCCCTGCTCCTTGTTGTTCGTACCGTTGCCGGTTGATTTGGCTGAAAGGTTTGAAGAGGTGCCTGAGGCTGGCCTGTGGGATACCCACACCCCAATCCCTGATAGAGATCTCCACATAGCGATTGTCCTCGCTTAGGCATGCGCTGACGCGGATCCGTTTGACCTCGCGTCGCGAGAACTTGATGGCGTTGTCCAGCAGTCGACCCAAGGCGTCTATCAAGAGCTGTTCCTGAACGCGCACGGGGGGGAGTACTGCGGGTAGATCGATGTCCAGTACGATATTCTTTTCGTCGGCCTCTGTCTTGAATAGAGCAACAGCGCGCTCCACGATCTGGGGGAGATCCTGGCGAATCTCTGACAGTGCCGCAATCTCTTGCTGGAGATCGCCGCTTTCTAATCGTACAACGGTCAGAGCATCCTCCACGAGACGCGCCAACCGATCTGCACCGTTCTTGACCCCTTGCAGGAATTGCTTGAATTCACTCTCTGGAAGGGCCGCGGCCTCCTCCAATGCCAGCTCTGTGTACCCGTAGACACTCGTCAAAGGTGTGCGCAACTCATGGCTGAGTAGGGTCAATATCTGTTGTCTCAGTTGGTCATATTCACTCGCCTGGGACTCGCGGATAGCTTCAGCGCGTCCAATCCGTGCTCGCACAACGACGATTAACTCTTGAGGATCAAATGGTTTGGTGAGATAATCTTCTGCGCCAAGTGCTTTGCCGCGCAGACGATCCTCTCGCTCGGCCCGAGCTGTGAGAAAAACGAACGGGATGGGCACCCAGGCGGGATTCTCACGCACCCTGCGATAGAAGGTGTAGCCGTCCATACGCGGCATGGAGATATCCGCCACAATCAGATCGGGCGTGAAAGTCTGCAGCTTTTCCAGCGCCTCCACACCATCGCTGGCTGTGACCACTTCATATCCCTCAGCTTCCAGGATTCCTCGGATCGCTTCTAACAGAAGATCGTGGTCTTCTACAGCCAGGATTCGCTTTCTCCTTTGTGCCATGAGGTCTACCTCCTTGGCGCGCTGTTATCTTGTTGTTAGATTTACTTATCTGGTGATCAGTGCTTCTGCTTCTCTGTGAGATAAAGTCTCATGCCCGGCAACGCGGTTTTCAAGCTCCTTAGCAAGTTGGTTGTCGTTGACGAGGATGGCTCCCACGATAACTCCATCTTGCAGAACGATCTTCCTGTATATCTTCTCCGTATGATCGAGTGCGCGTATCTCAGTCGCTCCATCTTCCGCTTGTGGGTTCACAAGGCCGATAGAAGTCACATCGACACCGGCAACTTTAAGGCTGGTTGCTGGAATGACTGCCTTGTATGGTGTGCTTTCCCCGGCCATGTTGGCAGCGGCGGTTGCCCCTTGGGCCTGGGCGATCGTGGCCAGCGCCCAATTCTGGCCTCTGTAAACGGCGACATCGCCCGCCGCGTAAATATCGGGAACGTTGGTGTGCATGTACTCATCAACTATGATCCCCTGGTCTACGGCGATTCCGGCCTGCTTGGCCAAATGGCTGTGGCAGCGTACGCCGGCCGCAATGATGACGGCCTGGGCAGACAATATCTCTCCACTGGCGAGCTCTACTCCAGAGACTGTCTGGTCTCCAGTGAGCGCCTTGACGCGCGCACTGGTTACAACACGGATATCCATCTCTTCAATCAGGTGTTGTAGCAGTGTTGCTCCTTCGAGGTCGAGTTGGCGCGGCAGCAGACGCGGAAAGTATTCGAGCACAGTCAGTCGCTTGCACGTCCCCCGCAAGCCCCTAGCAGCCTCCAGGCCCAGTAGACCGCCGCCTATCACCACAAGGTCCTGACTCGTGAAGGCGGCTCTCGTGATCTCGATGGTATCCTCGAGTGTGCGCCAGGTCAGCACCCCCGCTTTGTCAACGCCTGGAATTGGAGGCACAAAAGGCCGACTGCCAGTGGCGATCAACAGGCGATCATAAGAGACCGCGTGCCCAAGTACCCGCACTGTTTTGGCCACGGGGTCGATCTCCTCAACAGGGCTTCCGGCTCTGAGATCGATGCCGCGTTCCCAATACCAGTAGAGAGGGCGTCGGATCAGCCGTTTGAGTGGGAGTTCTCCTGCCAAAAAGCGAGTAAGCTGAGGGCGGTAGTAGTATGGAAAAAGTTCATCGGAAAACACAATCACCTCGCCCACTTTCCGACGGGCCAGATCCATCGCGGCCGTGAATCCAGCCACGCCTGCGCCTATGATCACGAATCGCATCGACAGACTCCTTTGACTCCTCTAGAGTGACTCCTCTAGAGGGCTCCAAAACCGTTATCAGGTCGTCACGCACTCTTGGTATTTTACGGATGAATCGCCACGCTGCAAGAACGAAGCAACCGTTTGCGATGACATTTGGGAAATTACGGGCGGATACATTGCTGGAAAGAGGGCTTCAGTATAATTGGAAAGCAACGGACGATGAACCCTAAATCACTGGTGTCACAGAGGAAAGGAGATGTTAGCTATGGCAGTGGAGATGGTCATACATTTTCCGGGCGGAGCGTGTGTTGATGCACAAGTGGGCGATATGGTGATTCGAACAGACCAGCCACCTCATGCGGGTGGTGAGGGTTCGGCTCCCACACCCTTCACTCTGTTTCTGGCATCATTGGGCACATGCGCCGGGATCTATGTGCTGAGCTTTTGTCAACAGAGGGGGTTACCCACTGACGATATCAAGATCCTTGAGCGGGTTGAATTTGACCCTGCCACCCACATGGCCCAGACGGTGGACCTGGAGATTGTGCTCCCCGAGGATTTTCCGCAACGCTATCGTGCTGCCTTGATTCGCGCCGCAGAACTCTGCGCGGTTAAAAAACATCTGCAGCAACCTCCCGAGGTTCAGGTGACAGCCAGGATAGGGACATCGAATTAGTGCTGTCTCAGTGCTTTTTGGCACAGGATGTAATCAACGAGAGGGACCGCGCGCGAGCTTGTCCGCGCGCGGTCCCTCTCGTTGTGCTTGATATTGTCGTTGCGCTAATAGGATTTGGACCAGCGTTACAGTTCGATTTTCAGGTTTGGGAAAGCTGCCCTCCCGGCGTAGACGGCTTCATCCCCGAGTTGCTCCTCGATCCGTAGAAGCTGGTTGTACTTGGCAACCCGATCGGAGCGGCAGGGTGCCCCTGTCTTGATCTGCCCTGTATTCAACGCCACAGCCAAGTCCGCGATGGTGGCGTCTTCTGTCTCTCCAGATCGGTGGCTCGTGACGGCAGTCCAGCCGTGTTTGTGAGCCATGCGCACCGCAGCGATCGTCTCTGTGAGAGTTCCGATCTGGTTGAGCTTGATCAGCACTGAGTTGACAGCGTTCTCCCTGATGGCTCGCGCAATGCGTGTTGTGTTGGTCACCAGGAGATCGTCACCGACAATCTGAATCCGATCGCCCAGTCTTTCCACCATGAGCCGAAATCCTTCCCAGTCATCCTCTGCTAGGCCGTCCTCAATGCTGATAATGGGATATTTGTCCACCCAGCTTGCGTAGAACTCTACCATCTCCGCGCTTGAAAGGATGCGTCCTTCTTTCTTGAGGTTGTACTTACCATCTTCGAAGATCTCCGAGGCAGCCGGGTCCATGGCGATCCAAATGTCACGGCCAGGCTCGTAGCCTGCACGCTGGATGGCTTCTAGAATGACCTCGATTGCTTCTTCATTGGTCTTTAGGCTAGGGGCAAAGCCGCCCTCATCTCCGATCCCCACACCATACCCTTTGCTCTTGAGGACCGCCTTCAATGCATGATAGGTCTCAGAACCCCATCGCAGTGCCTCTGCAAATGAAGGAGCTCCAATGGGCATGATCATGAACTCTTGGAGGTCAGGCCCATCTACGGCATGCTTGCCCCCGTTCAAGATGTTCATCATGGGAACCGGCAAGACGTGAGCGTAAGTTCCGCCAATGTAGCGGTAGAGCGGCAGCCCTAAGTAAGCAGCTGCTGCCTTGGCCACCGCCAACGATACGCCAAGAATGGCGTTGGCTCCCAATCGAGACTTATTGGGAGTGCCATCCAGAGAGATCATAAGCTCGTCGATCCCTTTCTGGTCCGCCACCTCCCAGCCGACCAATTCTTCGGCGATCGTCTCGTTCACATTCTCCACTGCCTTCAAAACGCCTTTGCCGCCATAACGCGTCTCATCCTTGTCGCGCAGCTCCAGCGCCTCATGCACACCGGTTGATGCACCTGAGGGGACCGCTGCTCGTCCAATTGTGCCATCAGAGACATAGACGTCGACTTCAATGGTCGGGTTGCCCCGTGAGTCCAGGATCTCCCGCGCGACGATGTCCTCTATGTACGACATGCTTGACCTCCAGTACAGTTGTGTTTATATTGACTTACTTCTGGCAAGTCCAAATCATCTAAGCAGTCATCATACCCCAAAGAGATCGGAGAGCAAGAATGCAAGAATCGGCCTCGCAGCTTTCACCTCGATCTGAGCGTTTTGAGCCCCCGGCAAGCTCCGCCAAATGGGAAACCCTGGGGCGAACATTGGTTCTCGATCACGCCCCTTTTCTGTCTGTGGAGTTCCACCGCGTGCGGCTTCCTGACGGCAGCATCATTGAAGAGTGGCCATGGGTCATTACGCCTGAGTTTGTTACGATTGTCGCGGTCATAGGAGACGGGCGTTTCATCTGCTTCCGCCAGGTAAAATACGCCATCGAGGGTACCAGTTTGGCGCCCCCAGGGGGCTACCTCGATCCAGGTGAGGACGCCTTGGAAGCGGCCCAGCGGGAGTTACTCGAGGAGACCGGATGCATCGCCTCGCGGTGGGATTCGCTAGGTTCGTATCCCGTTGATGGAAACCGAGGGGCCGGAGTAGCCCACCTCTTTCTTGCGCGGGAGGCACGCTATGTTCAGGAGCCCGCCGCAGACGATTGGGAGCCCCAGGAACTCGTTCTGCTCTCAGGAGCTGAGGTGAAACGCGCGCTGGCCCACGGGGAGTTCCGGGTGCTGCCTTGGGCAGCCGCTTTCGCCTTGGCCCTCGTAAAATTGGAGGACCAGTGTTAGGCCCGTCGCCGAAGCAGAAGGACTCCAGGCAACTTCCTTCGCGTAGTCACAAAAGCCTGCAACAACGAGTTCTTCTTCTCTTTTCCATTCTTTTCCATTAAGACAAACAAGCCTACGCGAAGTGAGTAAAACGAGTGCCGAAGCGCGTGGGGATCTGGCTTATTACAAACCACGAGTCGGAAAAGGTCTATCGCTGCGGCGCGCTCTCGGTTGAGGGGAGAGGGAAACGGACATAGAAGGTGGTGCCGGTGCCTAGCTTGCTCTGAACATCAATCGTCCCCTTGTGGGCTTCGACAATCTGTTTGACAATCGCCAGCCCCAGTCCAAATCCGGCTCTCTGGCGCGATCGGTCAACACGATAGAAACGCTCGAAGATCCGAGGCAGGTCACCGGGCGGTATCCCTTCGCCATTGTCAGCCACAGCGAGAACTGCCCACGGTGGCTCGGCGCGGAGAGTAACCTGCACCCAACCGTTGGGAGCAGTATGCTCTAAAGCATTATGCAGAAGGTTGTCGACGACCTGTTCGAGTCGGGTTCTATCACCTGTCACGACGAGCCTCTCAGGGGCAGCACGCTGTTCCAGGCGCACCCCCCGTTCTTTGGCGAGAGGAGCAAGGTGAGCCAGTCTGTCCTGAACAACCCCCACCAGATCGACGGGTTCAAAGTCCAAAACACTCTCACCGGCCTCAACCCGGGCCAGGTCGAGCAGTACCCGGGTCATCTGATCCATGCGTTGGGCCTCTTCACGTATGGCCACTGCTGCCCTCCGCCGTGCCTCCGGTGTCGCAGCCACGTCCTCCGCCAACGCTTGCGCGAAGCCCTGGATAGACGTAAGCGGCGTGCGCAGATCATGGGCAATATTGGTGACCAGGTCGCGCTGGGCCTGCTGGCTAGTCTCGACCCGCGTTGCCATCTCATTGAAGGCTTGTGCCAGCTCACGGACCTCATCCGGCCCGGTCTCCGACACTCGAACGGTGAGATCTCCAGCCGTCAGTGCGCGCGCGGCCTCCGTGAGACGCCGTAATGGGGCAGCAACCGAGCGACTTAAGAGCCAAGCCACCACCACACCCAAAATGAGTGCGGCAAGCCCTGCTTTGACAAGGGGCACGAGCCAGACCCGCTGGAAACGCTCAAGAAAAGCGAAAACAGGCACGGGTCGCGCCAGAATCAAGTAACCCCAGCTTGCGTCCCGTGGGCCCGGCACTGGCTGTGCTACAATAATCCACAGGTGGCCCGCGTCAGCGACGCGACCTATGACTTGCCCCGTTGCTGGATTGCGTCCCAGCCTTTCAAAGAGCCATGAAGCTGATGTACCCTCCCAATGCCCAGCCGAGTCGTATGCTACCACTCCCCCTGAATCAACCCATATCACTCGCTCGCCTTCAGCGGCTGCAAGCTGGTCTAGACGATCCCATAAGAGGTGGCCGGGTGATGCCAAAGAAAAGCGCGGTGATCGACGCAGAAGTGCCACCATAACGCGTGCCTTGGTGCTCAACTCCAAGGAGGCCAACCGCTGCTCCTCGGGGCTTTGCCTCAACAGCAGCAGCAGGACCACGCTCACGCTGAAAAGCACGAACAGAATGACCAGTGCGAAGGCCAGAACCAATCGTGTCTGCAGGCGCCCCAATTCAAGCCCCTTCTGTCAGTCGATAGCCAACGCCGACGACTGTCTCAATTTTGGCACGGCTCCCAGCTAGTTTGCGTCGCAGAGCAGCAATGTGTACATCCACCGTACGTGTCTGCCCCGGATAATCGTAGCCCCAGACCTGCTCCAGCAATTGATCTCGGGTGAGCACCAAGTCACGGTGGCGCATCAACGCCTCTAACAAATCGAATTCCTTGCGACGGAATGTCACTGACTTCCCTCCCACACTCACCGTGCGGCGACGCGGGTCCAGCACAACGTCCCCCACCACCAATGGGATGTCTTCCGAGAGGGGCTCTTCAGAAGGCTTCGTCCGGCGCAAGATCGCTTTCACTCTGGCGGTAACTTCCCGCGGATTGAAGGGCTTGGTTACATAGTCGTCGGCCCCTAACTCAAGCCCTACGATCTTGTCTACATCCTCGTCACGCGCCGTTAACATCAAAACGGGTAGCATTGGTCGGCGGCCGCTGCGAATACGTCGACAGACCTCCCAGCCGTCAAGACCAGGCAACATCAAGTCCAGGATCACGAGATCCGGCTCTGTAGGCCCATCCAGCATTTGGAGCGCGGCAGTACCATCTGGAGCCTCCAATACTTTGTACCCTTCTACCTCCAGATACATGCGCAACAGATCGCGGATGTTGCGCTCGTCGTCTACGATCAGCACAGTGGGCATCCTCAGTTCCTGTTCAGGGGATTACCGCGATCATCTCAATCTCCACCAACCCTTGCAGTGGCAACGCAGCAACTTCCACCGTTGATCGTGCTGGAGGATGTTCAACTCCTTCTTCGTCCAGGAAAGCAGCATAAGCTGCGTTCACCTGGCCAAACAGCCCCAGGTCCGTGACAAAGATGGTGGTTTTGATTACATGCCGCACATCAGATCCGGCAGCTTCCAGCACAGCGCGGAGATTTCGCAAAGCCTGTGTGGTCTGGCTCACTACGTCAGTTCCAGCGAAGTCTCCTGTCTCTGAATCGATGCCTAGTTGCCCTGCCGTGTATACGAAACCACCCGCTCGGATGGCCTGAGAGTAAGGCCCCACAGCGGGAGGAGCCTCCGGCGTGTAGACAGACTCAATAGCTGCATTCATTGTCCACCTCCGCAGTGGATGTAGTGTGTGTAGTGAAGTAACGAATCCATCTCGGTCTCCGTCACATGCAAGAACCTCGATAGGGTTTCTAGCATACTCCATAGACACGTCAAGGCCGCTGACACAGATAACTCAAACCCTCCTCTTGTGCGAGAGGGCAGGGGGCTTCGGTGGTTGAAGGGCGCCCGTGGTCGGCGCAGCAGACGCAAAGTAAGCAACCCTGTGATGAATGGCAAGGATCGGGGGAACGCATATACTAAGGACGATTGTACGCTTGGCGCGGGGTCAAACGCGCCGCGGACGGAACGGGCAGAGCGGTGAGGGACCTTCTCTCACCGTTGCAGGGAGGACAAAATCACCTTGGGTATGACAGGAGGTCACGCACTATGGGTAGGCCGGTTACTTTGCTGATCATTGGTGCTGGGAGTCGGGGATCTGGTTACGCCCATTTTGCTGAGCAATTTCCAGATCGTGTTCGCGTCGTAGGAGTGGCAGAGCCACGGCGCCCTTACCGTGAGCGACTTGTGAAGGCACACGATATCCCACCCGAACACGTGTTCTCCGACTGGCGGGACGCCGCTGCGGTGCCACGATTTGCGGACGCTGTCATCATCGCAACACAGGATCGCATGCATGTGGAACCCGCCGTGGCTTTTGCCAAACTTGGCTACCATATGTTATTGGAAAAGCCTATGGCCCCTGATGCCGAGGGCTGCTATAAAATCGTCGATGCCGTAAAACGAAGCGGAATTCTCTTCGGGGTCTGTCACGTGCTTCGTTATACGCAGTACACTCAGAAGCTCAAACACCTGATCGACTCCGGTGCTATTGGTGACATCGTAGGCATCGATCGCCTTGAGCCTGTGGGGTTTTGGCACATGGCTCACTCCTTCGTGCGGGGCAACTGGCGAAATGAGAGTGAATCAGGTCCCATGCTACTTACCAAGTCATGTCATGACCTGGACTGGATCTACTACATCATGGGAAGCAGGCCCTGGACAGCGGTGTCCTCTTTTGGTTCTCTCAAGCATTTCCGGCCTGAAGAGGCGCCGCCGGGCGCTGCGGAGCGCTGCCTGGACTGTCCCGTCGAAGCTGATTGTCCTTATTCTGCAAAGCGCATCTACTTAGAAGTGCTCCGTCGTGGGTACACCGGTTGGCCCGTCGACGTGCTGACGCCTGACCCAACTCCGGAGTCAGTCCTTGATGCGTTGCGCACAGGCCCCTACGGCCGATGTGTCTATCACTGCGACAATGATGTCGTGGATCACCAGGTGGTCGCCATGGAGTTCGAGGGTGGGCAGACCGCGACGTTCACAATGATGGCGTTCACCCGGATGCGGCATCGCGAAACCCGCATCTTCGGCACGAGGGGGGAGTTAACTGGAGATGGCCGATATATCCATTACTACAATTTTGTGACAGACAAGACTGAGACTATTGACACTGAGGCTGCTGATCCATCGATCATGGGGGGGCACGGCGGGGGTGATTACCATTTGATGGACCATTTTATCCGTGCTGTCGCGGAAAACAATCCCCAGTGGATCCTGAGTGGACCGGATGAGACCCTGGCATCGCATCTGTTGGTCTTCGCTGCGGAGCGAGCCCGACGGGAAGGCAAAGTAGTACGACTCTAGTGCCACGTTAGTCCCTGATCGCCGCACAGGCCCTCCAGGAACGCCTGGAGGGCCTGTGGCTTGTACGCGATAGCGGAATAGAAAGAGACTCACTCCACTAGGCGGAGGAAGATCCGCTCGTAGAGCTCGTCGAAGATCGGGTCGAGCTGCTCTGGCCGTGGTGCATGGCGATGAACACCGCCTGTTAGCTCCGCGGTATACTCCATTAGCTCAATATCGGCTGTAGCACCGAGGGTAATCGTATAGATGACGATCCCGTTGTTCCGCGCCATTCGTGCATAGTAAACCACGCAGTCTTTTGCCCGATCCCGACTGGTGCTGCCGCTGTTATGAGGCCAGTAGTCCTCCGCGTAACAGGTCGGGGTGTCCAAGCCACCGGTCTGGTTGGCCTCACCATCAGTCATGACAATCATAATATGCGCTGCAGAAGGTCGCCCATATTGCCCACTTGCATTGCTGAGTACCGTAATGCCTTTCAAGATACCTTCGGCAATATTCGTACTGCCGCCTGCGTGGGTTGTATCCAGCTCGGAGATCACGGTGTCGGTGATGACCTGCGCAGTACAGTTGGTGCTTCCTAGCCTGCGGACACATTGCAGTTTGCTGTCTATGCTGGCACGTCCACTATAGGTGACCAAACCAATCTGGTCGTAGCGGGGGTCAAGTCGCGCAATAAATCGCTTTGAAGCTTCAACGGCACCACGAATGGGCTGTTCATCATCGTATATCCAGTCCAAGTAACGCATATTCTTGGGGTGATCTACAGGGAAGCCGGGAATTTGACAGTCTGGAGGCTGAGATCCCCCCGGCCCTCCGGGGTACCCGCCAAAGCGTGCGTCACACGGGTTGCAGGCTTGATCGGTACGATGATTATCAAGGTTAGCCGTGTTCCGAAGCACATCACGATCGAAGTGCCAATAGGCGTTTGCCGCATCATGGGGAGTGCGTGAGTCAGTTGTAATGATAATGCGATCCAAGTCAAAGCCGGCGGCTCCCGCCCAGATATTCAGCTCATAAGTATGTCCAGCTTCCAGGTTCCCCAATGAACCGAGCTTGACCCAGCGCCATCTATCTTTGTCAGCGCCATTGTACAGCAGGCCAGTCTGCACAAATGTGGTATCGCCGTCCCCCGTTACATTGCCAAAGGGTGTCCTGTTGAGGCCCCACATAATATTGCGGGCACCATCACCGCCGATGCCCCGCACCCAGACATACCAGGTATCAGTGTCAGGTACGACAAAATCGTAGTCCAAGCGTGGGGTGGGGAACGGCCCGCCGAGGCCCAGAATCCAGGAGTCACGCAGGCACTTCTCTCCATTGGTCAGATCGCTCCAGGTGCAGTTGGAACCCTGCCCATCCGCACCGACGTGATTTCGGTAAGGATGATGGGACATGTAGGCTCCGACGCTGTCGCGTCCTAAGGCCCCGGCGCCGGCACTGCCATCATTGCTGAGGTAACTATTGGGTCCTTGCAACTCAGATGGGTAGCTACCACCATTGCGTTGCATTACCCAATAGGTCATGCCTTGAACGTAAAGATTCCGATCATAAGGCACGCTGTTGCGAGAATACTCCTCAGCCTCGATGATGAGGTACTTGTTCCCGTGGTACGTCAGTGGAGAACCTGCGCCTGAGCAATGATAGGGGGGCCCACCAGCTGGCCCATTCCACGGGAGCGGCCAGCGATCACCGTTTGGATAGGATTGTCCTGGCTTGCTGGTCCAGCAGCCATAGCAAAGCGTATCGAATTCCATGGATCCCGACCGGTCGAAGACCAGGACGACATCTAAGTCGTTGATGTTTTCACCGACCGCCCGTGCGTGGACCGGAATCGAGGTAAATCCAAGCACGCGCATAAAGTAGAGGCCGACTTTCGCTGTGACCGCTACCTCGATCCGATTGGCGGAATTGTCAGCATAGATGTTGTCGCGGTATGGAATCGTGTCGATTTGAATCACCCGTGCTGCCGCATCGCTGCCGGGCCCAACAATGATCTGTCCTGGGTACCCCGCATTAATCTCCACCCGCACGTCCGGATCACTACAAGAGAATGTAAGATCTCCACCACTGTAGGCAGTGGAGAGGCCACACGCGTAATTGTTCTCCTGGAGATACTCCAAGGCGCGAACCTGGGCTGCTTTCTCCAGAGGAAGCTCAGCAGCTGCCGCCAGTGCTGCGGCATCTGCCGCCCGCTGTATCCGGATCCGCTCTACGTAAACCATTCCCAGGTCCACGGCTAAGCCCACCAGTCCGATGAGTGCGATGACGGCAAGGGCGATGAGTATCAGACTCTGTCCGTCCTCACTGTGTGAGAACAACGTTATGTTATGCTTCGTATCCATAGCTCCATACCCCTTATCCAACGCAGACGCGGACAGCGTCAATCCAGGCGAGAATCGCTTAAGACACGCATCGTGGAGGCGAAATAAAGCTGAAGTGGATTGGGAATGAACGGGAGGGTGCCGATGAGAAGGTCATGAGCGTAGAATGTCTCCACAATGACAAAACTCTCCGTTGACATTACCTCATAGTCATTGTCAGCCCTGTAGGTATCAATGTCATCCGACACGTTCCGTCGGTAATCCAAATAGGCCAGTATTTCATCCGCGCTCATTTGGCTCAGATGCCCATCGTCCGGCGCAACAGGACGTGTTTGCGGCCCACTAGGTGTGTCAATCGTGATCGTACCACTGACATAGTAGCTAACCTCAATGGGTTCACTGCCGTCGATCGGGATATCGACATGAGTGATAATGATGCCGGTGTCCGAGTCTGGTCCCGTCGTGCGCAGGTTTGGCTCCGTTCCTCCATCTGGTGTCTTGTGGAGCCCCCCTGCCGAAACCACGCGCGCGGCTATGGTCTGGTCGGTGAAGCGGCCGCGCGATGCCAACCGTACGGCCTCACGATTCGCTCCAGCCACCACGATATAATCATACATCGCAAGCCCTACCTCTACCAGACCCAGGAAAAGAAGCAGCAAGAAGGGCAGCACCAGTGCAAACTCCACCATGCTCTGTCCCTTTGCTTGTGTATCTCCTCTGCGCTGTTTCCTGCTCATGGTAGACCCCCACCGTCTCTCCCAACGATCTTACCCGTATCAGCTGCAATTTCCCAAACCGCCAGGTCGTTTCCCTGTCCCCGCACCACAATCACTTGCCAAATAGGGCCTTCATCACGGTCCATGCCCAGGCGCAGATGCAATGATGCGCTTTCCGGTTGCTGCCAGGCCTCTTGGCCCCCGTTGCGCCACCATAGCCGCAGAAGCTCTGAACTATCCATGTGCCACATGTCCACGTTCAGAAGGGACAGGGAGTACAGAGAACCACTCTCCCGAAGCACTTGAAGATCCTGCCCCTGGATCCTCACCAAGGCCATACGACCGCACTCAGGCGCGTATACCTGAAACGTCCATCCATCGCCATTCCTGCTACCGCGGGCGACCGAAGTGGCGCAGCTCACGACACCAGCACCTTCGTGCCATTCAGCCAGCCATGGGCTTAAGACCTCATACGCCTCACGGGCCGTCTGCCCTCCGGCTATCTCAGGTATCCCTCCTGAGCCAAGAGAGGAGCCTCCTTGCGACAACATTACAATGACGCCGATAGCTATGATCCCCAAACCAAGGACCACTAATCCCCAGAATCCCCATCGGCCTTGCATGTCTCTACCCTTCATCTCATCATCTGGATGCGCGTGTGATGAGAGGCAGGAACACCTCTGAGAGGGGGTGGAGTAACGCCGACACGGCATAGCGGGTTCTTGTGTCCCCGCAGGCGCCAGAACCTGTATGTGTCTCCAAGCGGTAAAGCCCCTCGACTGCCATAGGCACTGTGAACTCGACGGTCGGCTCTGCGCCGGAGGCCACCGTTACGTCGCCGAGCTTCTGACTGACCGGGGCGGCGCGGGATGAAGCAGGGCACCACCAAAGCTCATAGGTTCCGGCTTCGTGATCAAGAAGCGTCGTCGTGATGGGCGTACCGGGGGGCGGCCGGTTGTTCCCGACGACCAGCCACGGTCCTGGGGGCGGTGATGTGCTGACCTGAATGTCGGGAGAGCGAGCGACATAGTCAGCCCCGACGCAGGGAGTCATTCCCTCTTCGTTGACTCTGGATTCCAGGTGATGTATTCCATTGTCGGTATCCCATGGGACCTGGATCATCAGGTCCTGTTTCGCCCAACTCTCGATATCCACACTCAGAGGACCCGCAACCTGCGTTGCGCCAGGACACAACCAAAGCAGGTACTGCGCTGCTGCACCGGCAAAGCTGGGGATCTCATAGGGATGATGCGCCAGAGTGGCGGTGATGAGGTCCCCTGGTCCAACCCACGCTGCCCCAATCTGCACCGTGGAGGTCATTGGGTCGATCCAAGTCTGTGTGAAGGTCAAGGTCGGTTCCCCAACATTCCAAACGCCGTCTGGGATTGAGTCTATCCAGGCGCGACAGGTGGCTGTGCCCGTCATGTTGCTATAAAGGGTACGGGAGACGGTACCCTCTGCGTCACTGACGGCTTCGATTTGCTGAGCGCCAAACCCCAAGTAATCAAAGCTGCCATGGTCGGTGGCAAAGACAATTCGCTCGCCTGCCATGTTCGCCCCGTTCCCATCGCGCACCCGCACCTTGAGTTGAACGGCGCGCTCCGCAGGCAAGGGATGCGTCGTTGGTGTGATCTCTGTCGTGAGCGATGGGCGACGTGCCCCGACGTAATCATAATAGATCTGCGAGCGCGAAGCCAACTGAGAGCCAATCTGTTCCTGCCAGACGAGCATATGGAAGAAGTGCATACCATTGTCCGCCAGCTCATCGGGCAACAGGATTGCTGGTGCCACGCGTGCGTCCACACCAGCGCCCAGTTGCCAGCCATCCTCTGATTTCCAATTGAAGCCCTCAGAAGTTGCGGCAATGGCATGGGTGGTTGAGATGACATATCCCTGTGCGGTTTTGATTTGCCAGGCAACATAGGGCAGATCCAGACCATTCAGCGCGATCACCGGCCGGGCATAGGCAGCGTATTGATGCACAGGCGGCTCCCCGGGTGCAGTCCCGTCGTTTCCGGCAAACCTGCGCGTGGAGAGGTCAAGACGGTTCACTCCATAATCGCTCCCTATCTCCTTTGGCGACGAGAAGCTAGTGCCGTTGTCGTCGGAGCGTGCATAAAGCAGATAAAAAGACTCACAGGGAGGATTGGGGTCGATATCCGCGCATACGTTCCAGGCGAGCATCACGCGATTATGCCTGGCAGCTACTGTAGGCAGTGCGCCGGTGGCCTCTAGTCCAGGACATGGATAATACGTGGTCAGAGGACCGCATGCCCCTGTGGGTGTCTCGCAGTAACGATGCTGGACATCTCTGTACCGAGTACCACCAGTATTCCTGTGGCGCTCCCACGTGATGTGAACTCTGTTCCCAGACACGGCCGCGGCTGGTCGGTAGAAGCCGTCATATTTCTCTCCGGTGGAGACTTTCACTGGAGAGGTCCAGTCACCATCCGTATACCGCGTGTAATAGATATCACTGGCCAGCAGCCCGTGAGTAGCCTTGGAGTAGATCAGGTGCAGACGTCCCTGAGCGTCGGCTGCCAGGCGTGCATCGAAGAGGCGAAGTCCTTCACTCCCGTCCTGTGACACCGCGTCCCCGACGGCGTTACAAGCCCCGGCTTCCAGATTGCAGGTGAAGTAACCGATATGGCTGTCAGCTTGTAGATCCTCACAAGGCTGCCAGTAACTTACCACGACGTGGGCCGTTGTGCCGATGACGTCAACGTCGGCGTGAACGGCGCACGCTCCGGTCGGCAGTGGGAGCGTGTAGGGGCCTTGCCAACCGGACGCGCCAGAGGTCTCGGTTGCCCAACGTATCTGGGCCTGTCCCTGTGACTTACATCCCCCGCTTTCCTTTTTCAGTCCATTGATCCACACCACGGCCAACCACTGGCCGTCGTCAGAGATCGCCGCACGAGGTTCAATGTCACACGTGCTATCCTGGTCGGAGAGACGAGCGATACTCAAATCGAAGTCGGCGCGTACGCTGGAGAAGAGCAGAAGAAGCAAGCCGACCATCATCGCCGGCAAGATGATCGTCCTCCCTAACCGCATAGGGCGGGGCAAAGAGAGAGTGCGACGCTTGATCCTTCCCTCAGGGTCCCGCCAGCGCATGGGCATTTCCCCCTTCCTCATCATTGTAAGAGCAGGTTCACGTCGAACTTACGCTCATCAGCGGCGACCGTGACAGAGGTCGAGACCGTGCGCAGCTCTCCACCCACCCATGCTTCGGCGTAAATGATGTAAGTCCCCGGCGGCACGTTGTAGAAGTGATACGCACCATCTTGGATAGAACGCGTGTGCAACACATCCCCGCCCTGGGCGTAAGCCCAGACATCAGTCCCAGGCAGGATGGTCGGAACGTTATTCTCGCCACGGGTGGTGATGGTCCCACCGAACGAGGCTGTACCGGCTTCCTCAGATGGAACGGGCCACGACGTGCACAGCTGGGCACTCAATTGGTCAATATAGAAGAAGGTACCCTCAACGTCGGTATCATTGGTGGCATCCCACTGAAGACGTAATGTCTGTCCGGCATAATCGGGGAGGTTGGGCGCAAATGTGCGCAAGTCGATAGAGATGGGATGCCATTGCTCTGCTGTCGTCCCGCCATCTAGTAGATTCTGGGGAGCGACAATGGTTGAACCATCTAGTTCGCGCAGACTCAGGGAAAGGACATCGTCGGCGTCAGGGGTGTCCGGCGTGCTGCATTCAAAGGAGCTTCCCGTGACCAGGTAATACCCCGAGACCACCAACGTGGATTGGCTGTAAATTTCCGTCGGTAGCTGTACGTCCTGGTAGAGGAATGGCTGCAGTTGATTCTGCGAACAGGGGATCACACTATTGGAAGCATGGAGACGCATTGAGAAGCTCCCCTCATAGAATTCCGCCGAGGTTCGCTGATAAGCACCGACCAGGTTATTCCTGTCGCCGCCATGCCAGTAAGAGAAGACCGTGGTTGGGTTCCCCTCAAAGCCCGGCAGGCGGATGAGCTCACTGCACTGTATCAAGCCTGGCGGATGAATCTCCTCTGTTGGAGGCGTCACGTCAGTGAAGCCTGTAGGCCGACAGATCTCAAAGTCGTCAACGATACCGGTGCCGTACGACGTGCTGTAGGAAGCGTGCGCAATCCCCACATAAGGATACTCCTGAGAAACGGTGTGGCTGCCCTGGTGGATCCAATCGCTCTCTTCAGGATCGGCCGCGTCCGAGCGGTAGAAGTCGTACGTGTTTCCCTCCCGCACAATGCGCAGCCAGCTTGGCAATTGAATCGTCTGATTACTGGAGTTGGATGTCCGCCGTGGCGTGCCTCCCCACGAGTCTCGATAGGCTGCTTGCTCGGCAGCGGGACTGCGGTAGTGAGTCGCCATGTTCATCACAAATTCCGTCCGGCTGTCGAGAAGCGTCCGTGCAATATGCAAGCCAACCTTCGCCCACTGGGCGGTATCGGGTTCCTGGATGATCTTCAAGCGTGCGTCATAGTCTCCCTCGACCATCTGATAGATGAAGTAGTAGCTGTTTGTACCGCTCCAGATGCTTCTACCGTGGCTTCTAATTACCAACTGTCCATTGCTAACCGTGGATGAGCCATCAGCATTGCCGAAGTTGTGCGTGCTCCATTGGACACCAAGGCCGGTCTCAAAGTCGTCCGAGCGCCCCTCTATAGGAATGCAATCCAGCAGTGGAATCGTGATTGGCCCATATACATTGTTGTCTTCCCCGCCAGCCGTACCCTCATTGACATAGTCTGTTGTATCCGCTTGGAACCACAGCTCGTGATCCTCCGCCGTGTAAACCGTGACGATGGTTGTGATCACCGTGGATTCGAGCGGCCCAAGGTTGTTGATCCATTGCTTGGCCTCTCCCAGTTGCTGAGGGCTCGGAGGAGCGCCAAGATCAAGGTAGGCATCAAGGTCGAAAGGCCCACTCGTCACCGCTACAGGAGCTTGGTTGCGCACCGTGACACGGAGTGTGATCGGTTCACCGGGGGCGATAGCGTTCTCATCCACAAAAGCGACATCGTCAATGACGAGGTCGGGTGGAACTTCCGCTATCTCAAGAATGGAAGAGTAAGCAACCAAAGTCCCCCTATCTGCACAACCATTGCTACCACCATCGCCCGTGTGCGATTCAATGCGGTAGGTTCCAGCTACGTTCAACGGTACCTGAACGGGGATGTCCTCGGCATTCCCCTCGATATTCACGTCTACGGGATAAGCCAAGCGTGTAATCACCTGTGTACTGGTAATGGAGGCCGGGCACCACCAGAGGGAGAACGGTGCCTCATTGGTGGGGTGATCCATTACAGAGACGGCGATCCAGGCTTGTGGTTCGGGGGTGTAATCGGAGACGACTAAGTAGGGTCCGTTTGTTTCCCAAACCTTGCTTGCATCGTCTGTCGGCTCAAAGGGGTCAGCCACGCCATTTGAATTGTAGTCGAGGAAAGCTTGAATCGAGGCAGTTAGTGGCTCATTTGCATAGATCACGGCCCTTGCTTTGCCGTCGGAACCGGTGGTGAGGATGGCGCTCTTATCCCCAGATCCGGAGTATTCAAAGCTGCCCTCATCTGTCAGGAAAGTCACACGCGCACCGGCAATGCTGCGTCCCGCATCGTCGGTCACATAGGCTGTCAGCGCGTGCTCGCGTTCATCTGGCAGAGCGTTTACCGCCGATTCGGGCGACAGGGAAATATGATAGACGGGTACGAGTGTGGGCGTAGGCGAGGGACCTGTAGTGGGTGAGGGGACTGGCGTGACGGTATTCACCGCAGTACCCGGAGGTTCGAGGTTCGATGGTGGGCTGAACGTCGGTGGCGCCTGATTGCCAAATCCCACCTGGATACCCTCATTCACCATTTCGGAAGAACTGGAGACGCGCACCATTGAATTTGGCAAGAACGAGCCAAAGATCACCAAGGGGACGTTATGAATCACCTGAACCCGCACCGGCAAACCTGGCAGACCTGGCTTATCCTCCTCCTCGGCGCCATCAAAGGATTGGAATCCCCAGACACGCACCCCCAGCATTCCAGGTTCGTTGTAGTGATTTTGGATACAGTCTGGCGTCTTACAGATCTGCTGGACCCGCAAGCCGGTGGTTGCCTCCACAGCTGTTCGTTTGATCAACTCCACGCGCCGAGTGTAGTAACTATCATCGGCTTCATGAGGATCCTCTTGATAATCGCGCGGGCAATAGGGCCAAGGTTCGAGGATTGGGTTGCCAAGCGAGTCGTGATGGAGGCACTCGCCCTGTGGGGGTTGATAGACAACAGCGAAGCGCGCGGCCTCGCGCGCCGCATGGCTGACGGTGATATACCCTTGAAAGAGGAAAGCACCATCAATAAGCGCCAATAAGAAAGCCAGGAGCACTGGTAGAACAAGGGCAAACTCCACCATAGCCTGACTACGGCCACGCTTTTCCATAGCGCTCTCTCCCTCTGAACTCGCTCTAAGAACTCCTCTGGCAGCTCCGTGATGTGCGATGTTCTCTGGCCCCTGCACTTCGTTCAGACGACAACGACATGACGCAATTTAACATTATTTTAACCCTTTATTCAAAAGCTGTCAAGTTGACTCGGTTTCAAATTAGGGCTTATCAGTGTTCAGACGGAAACGGGCAAGGAGGTAGAATAGGGTAAAAGAACGGGGGAGGTGAAGAGATGGCAACTACA
>CAZHBB010000024.1:29471-38901 GCA_964530185.1 uncultured Anaerolineales bacterium | reverse complement strand
GGCGACCTGTGGTATTACCATGATCATGGTATACTCTATGCAGTATTACTTCAGATAGTATACGGCAGTCTCGAAGATTTCGCAAGCCGGGGGCCGCACCGTCCACAGAAAAAGTCGAAGGAGAGACAGTATGAGCACCAGGGAGATCCTTGTTATCGGAGCAGGCATCGCCGGGTTGACCGCCGCTTATCGTCTGCAGGAGGCAGGGCACCACGTGCGGGTCCTGGAGGCACAGGACCACGTCGGGGGACGCATGATCACGATCCACTGGCAGGGGTACGCCATTGACCCCGGCGCCGAATTCATCTCGGGCGCAGAGCGGACGTTGCTGGGGATGGTCCGTCAACTGGGGGTAGAGGATCACCTGATCGACTACAGCGAAGAGCAAGTGGGCTTCGAGGTGGGCGTGATGCGCGATGGCAAAGTGACAACGATAAACTTCATGTCCCCGCTCAGTTTCCTCACCTGGAAGGGCGTTTCGTTGAAGGCGCGCCTGAGCTTGATCAAGCTCCTGCCCTACCTGCTACGCTACCGACGCTACGATCCCTATCACCCGGAAGAAGCCCCCGGCGATGACAGCCAATCCATGGAACAGTTCTTCTACGAGAAGATCAACGCCGAGATCTTCGAATACTGGGTCGAGCCGATGATGGATGTCTTCTGTGGTTACATGCCTGCCGACCTCTCAGCCAAGATGACGCTGTTGCTCTTCGGCAACTACCTGGGCACCCATCTCTACACCTTCGAAGGCGGCGTAGGCTTCCTGCCGCGGACGCTGGCGAGCCACATGGACGTGGTGAGGGACGCCCATGTGACGCGAGTCGCGCCCTACCCGGATAACAGCGGAGCACGCGTAATGTACATCCACAACGGCCAGACCCGGGAAGAAGGAGCCGAGGTCGTCATTCTCGCCACCCCGGGCGATATCGTCCTGGGGCTCTTCGAGGCTCCGCGTCCGGCGTGGCAGGCATTCTTCCCAGCGGTAAGCTACACGCGAGTGGGCATCGTCTACCATCTGATCGAACACGATGACCCAGCTCTGGACGAGGGCGGCATTATGTTCCCTCGCAAGGAACCGTGGAAGCTCTCAGCCTTGGGTTGGTCACGTAAGCCCGACGGCCGCATTCTGGCCATGAGCGATCTGAAAGCTCACCTCTATGACCCAACAGTGAGTGACGACGAACTGCGCCGGACCATCACAGCCGAAGTCATCCGCGCCGTTCCTGCCTTTGAGGGCCACATCGTGGACCAGATGGTCTTCCGCTGGCCGCGCAAGGTGCCAAGGATGCCAGCGGGGTACCTCACAGCATTGAAAGCCTTCAAAGATGCACCCCAGGAGGGCCCTGTCTACTTCTGCGGTGACTACCTCATCGCGGGCTCGGCAGGTGCGGCACTGACGTCCGGCTGGCAGGCGGCGGACCGCGTGTTGCGGGCTCTGGGCAGCTAGGACCGGTGCCAGCAGGCATCCCCCAAGTCAGATGACCGCACCAGCCAAGGCACTGTGACCTGATGGCCAGTTGGCTGTCGCCTATGCGGTCAAGCGTCAGCGGTCATGTCTGCGCGCGGGCCTCCCATACCTCGATGATTTGACGCCCCATCGCCGTCCACTGCCGCAGGAAAGCCCTCAGATCCTGGCGGCTAGTGATCTCTTCATCTGTCGCTGCCGGGTCCACAAAGATCAGGCTATCGCCAGGGTCCCATGCGTACAGCACTTTGTAATGCGACCAGCCTGCATAGCCGCCGTCCCGAAAACGGAAAGGCTCGCCTACCAGCACGATAGTCACGCGATCGCGGTCCAGGTTGTCCAAAAGCCGCCGCAGCGATACTCCCACGCGCCAGCGCGCTCCGAACCCAAGCCGTCGCAGCGCCCGCACCAGCCCCCAGGGAAAGGTTGCCCAGCCTTTGATACGCAGTGGCACCCAGGTCCCGCGGACTTCTGGCGGGGCTTCCAGCACACGGGCTAGCTCATCCCCATCCACAACCATAGTGTTCCGCAGCGCGTTAGCGGCAAACATAGCACAGTAAGGACCACAGTCATTGCTGTTGCCCTGAGACCGATGCCACTTTGCAACAGGAATCCGCGATCGTTTCTCTCGTTGCCCTTTCACGTGGGACCTGGATCCATGTTTCATGTGCATCATGAGCCTTTCCTGACGCCTACTAGTGTACATCGCCAAGAATATACAGCCACCACCCAAGGATCGAACAGCGATTAAGGAGATGACAAGCACCGGACCAGCGACGGCGAAACGGCGTCACAAGGTGATCGGGGATTGTTCCCCGGTCCGTAGGATACGCCCCACTGTCTCAGCCAGGATTAGGAGATCTGGCGGCTTCTGGAGCTTGTCGACCACATCATCCAGAGCCATCACCTCTGTCAATTGGTCCATGGGGTGACCTGTCAGCACGACGAAGGGCAACGAGATGCCGCGTGCTTTCAGCTCAGAGAGGAGAGCCTGCCCCCCCATGATCGGCATAACCCAGTCGCACAACACCAGATCGACCGCATCAGCCCCCTCCTCATCAAAGAAAGTTAGAGCCTCACGACCATTGGCCGCCGTCCGCACACGATAGCCGAGTAACTCCAACGCTGCAGCAAGCGACTCGCGAACGGCTGCGTCGTCCTCCACTACCAGGATCCGTTCCCCATGACCGCGCTCCAGTGTCAAGGTGTCTACATCCCTGTTCAGTGCATGGCGCGCACCCTCTTCCCGCACGAGTGCAGGCAGATAGAGGGTGAAGGTAGTGCCCCGCCCCTGTTCAGTCGACACATCAATGAAGCCCCCATGCTGGCCGACGATCCCGTGAACTTGAGACAATCCCAGGCCATTGCCCTGGACGCCTTTGGTAGTGAAAAAAGGCTCAAACAGATGCGCCACCACCTCAGGCGGCATACCAGTGCCCGTATCGCTCACGGACAATGTGATCCACCGCCCCGGCGTCAGATCCAATAAAGGCGCCCGATGAGATTTATCTACGACCAGCGACCCAAGTTCTAGCCGCAGTTGTCCACCATTAGGCATGGCATCCCGGGCGTTTAAAGCCAGATTGAGCAAGACCTGAGCCAATCGCGTAGGGTCTCCCAGGATGAGATAGTCGCCTTGATCGTACTGAAAGCCAACCTCGATGCTCTCAGGCAACAGTCGTGCCAACAATGCGACCTGTTCTTTGAGGAAAGGTAACAGATCCAAATGCTGTAGCTCCATCTGTGTCTGCCGACCAAAGTCAAGGATCTGGCGAATCAACCCACCAGCGCGATCGACCTCGCTTATCACCGCCTCGAGCTGGGCATGCAGGCGATCAGGGAGCGAAGAATCGGACAGAGCCGCCTGAGTATACAGCGTCACCACAGCCAACATGTTGTTGAAGTCATGGGCAATCCCGGCAGCAAGCTGCCCCAAGGATGCCAGTCGTTCTTGCTGCTGCATGCGGCGCTGGATGTCACGACTCTGTGTCACATCCTGGAGCACCAGAACCCATCCAGGCGAATCGGGGCTGCGACTCAGCGGTTGTGCCAACGCTTGGAAAACACGTGTTGGGGTGTGAATCTCGTGCCAGAGGCCCGACACAGGAGGAGAAGTGAGAAGCTCTTCGACCTGCCGATCACCAAGTTGTGTCAGGCGCTGTCCGACCAGACTTTGCCCTGTCACCGATCTACCCAGGTCTAGAACCTGCGCTAGATAGGTCTGCGCCGTCACGTTAGCTTGCACCACATACCCCTCACTGTCGAGCAGCAGGACCCCTTCCGGGACGGCGTTGATAATCTGGCGCAACTCCCGAGCTTGAGCATCCAGACGTGCAGCTTGGGCACGAAGCTGGGCAAGCAACCGCTCACGCTCAAGTTCGGCCTGGTGAGCCGCAGTGACATCCAGGACTAGGCCCTCCAAGACCTCGAATCCTTCACCGGGGACTGGCACAGCACGCCCCTGCTCCCACACCCATTTCACATCGCCTTGGGCAGTGCGAATGCGATAGACAAGCTCATAGGGCTGCCCGTGAGCCAGGGCGTCCTGCATGTCAGCCCAGACGCGTGCCCGATCCTCTGGAACCACAAGATCAACATAGGCAGCATGGCGATTGTTAACCAACTCCTCGGGGCCATAACCGGTTAATGCGGAGCATCCCTGACTCACAAACTGCATCGTCCGTCGGGCATCATTCAAACAGCGATACGCCATGCCGGGCAAATTCCTCAGCAACGTTGCTAACGTCCGTTGACTCTCCCTGAGTGCGCTCTCGGTCTGCTTGCGTCCGGTCACATCACGCACGAATCCGATGATACGACCTTCCCCAGTAGGAGACGCCGCTAGCCGTCGTGCACTCACCAGCAACCAGAGGGGAGTCCCATCTCGCCGAGGCACCGAAAGCTCGATGTTCTGCACCTGGCCCCGGGCCCGAAGCTTCTCGGCGAAACGCCCGACCGCGGTGGCCCCAAACAAGACTTCTTGCATCACAGTCGTCAACTCAGCCCGCGCGTTTTCCGGGTCTACGTATCCCAGCATCGCAGTTAACGCCCCATTCAGCGAGAGCACCGCCCCATCGTCGGTCATCTCGAAAATCCCCACGGGGGCCGTACGGAAAACCTCGGCGAGACGGTAGGACTCACGCTCGAGGGCATCATGAGTTTGCAGATGAACGCGCTGCAGAGCCCCGTACCGGAGGATGAAGCCAACGCTATCAACCAACTCTTGGTGAAAAGCTCTCTCTTCAGCAGTGAGCGGTCTTTCCACTCGCAATCCCAGGATCAAAGTCCACCTGAAATAGGTAAGACCGTCCCACGCAATTGCCAGGCATGCCTTGCAGTTAAGAGACAACTGGCAGGCCGCACATGCTCTCTGCCAAATCATAACGCCAGGCCGGTCTTGAGCACGGCGGATACACACAGGCACATCATCCTGGGCAAAGTCTGCCAACAATGCTGCAACAGCTTCGTCACCGAACCCAGCCTGGCCCACCACTATCGACATCTGATCCGACGGCATGATCAATGCAGCGGCCTCATAGTCGGGCAACGAGACCAGACTCTCACAGACCTGACGGAGTACCAATTCAGACAGTGGGTTCTCCGATGCCTCGGTCAACGTTCGTATATGAGTTAGCGAGCGGCGCGCCTGGCGCAATCGTCGGAGACGATGCAGAGCTCTAGCTCTTGTCTCCATCGAATGGCTCAGTAGCCAGCCTCCCAGAGAAGCTATGATGGAAAGTAGCACACGGCGCAACAGTATTGATGCGCCTGGGGCCACCAACATGGTGAGGAACGGTTCGTGCGCCATGCACACAGAATAAGCTGCGTCTCCCAGGAAGGCCAAAAGGCCCGTTCCCAGGGTAGCGGCAAGAGTCCGACGGCGAACGGTCACTAAGAGGCCTCTATCTGTCATTCCAAGATATCCGTCTAACAAATATCATACCCATTTTCAATCACTTGCCGGTAAACGTAGCGGTAACACCGAGGCAGTAGGTAACAGCCTGGTGAGAATGGCCTTCCCTCGCACCTCTCGGAACCATGCTGATCATTCGCCGCCTTTTCATCAAGCCTTCCCACGCGTCGACTACACCATGACCGTCAGTTAAACCAGACCCACAGTGTAGGAGGTTACAGATGTTGAAGAAAGTGTTGCCGATGTTGCTGGTTCTCGGTGTCGTCGTATTGGCCGTGCCAATGGGGGTTGCGGCCTATGCAGGTCCTGGCCCACACGGTGATGTAACCCAGGCTATGGGCGCCGCATTCGGGCGCCAGGGCGGTTGGAGGGGTGGCGGGATCTCCCTGGTGGACGCCACGACCCAGGCTACCGGCATGGATGAGGCGGACGTGATCGCCGCCCTCCAGAGCGTCAAGTCCTATGCGGATATCGCTGCCGATGCAGGCATTGGCCTACAGGAGATCGTGGATGTAGTCATCGCAGCCCGCAAGGAGGCGCTGGATTCTGCTGTCGCGGAGGGTCACATCAGCGAGACGCAGGCCGACCAGATGCTGGAGGAGATAGCCGATCACCCGTCGGATCAACTCAATACCACATCCTCGCAGACCGCCTGATATGAACCAGGCGCTCTACCCACGTATGGACAGCATGTGCCACTACGGCAGCGATCCGTTGGCATGACGACACCTCCGGCAACGCATCAAGCCGCCCAGCCTGATCCCACGCAATTGACGGCTTTGCGCCACGCCGCTACACTGAGGCCCACAGAAGGAGGACGTTCTATGACACCGGACATCGCGGGGGTGTTCGCCATAGTCAGCGGCGCACTAGTGCTCTTCGCACTCGAGCCCATACCAGCCGACCTGATCGCCCTTGGCGTGCTGCTGACCCTGATCGTCACGGGGCTGCTGCCACCCGAGGAGGCCTTCGCCAGCTTCGGCAGCGAGGCTGTCCTACTGATTTTGGGTCTTCTCATCCTCAACAGTGCATTGATCCACACCGGCGTGGCAAATATCATCAGTCGGGCGATCATGCGGCGAACCGGTGATTCTCCACGACGAACGCTGATCGTGATCACTGTAGCAGCAGCACTTTTGAGCGCGCTCATGAGCAACACAGTTGTAACGGCCCTTTTTGTCCCTATCACGCTTGCCCTCGCCCGCGTACAGCATCAACGTGCATCCCGTCTCTTATTGCCCCTCGCCTTTTCTGCCATCCTATCCAGCTCGATCACACTCATCAGCTCCTCAACCAACATCATCGTCAGCGGACTGATGGTCCAGTCTAGCCTGTCCCCACTGGGGCTCTTCGAGCTGGCGCCCGTCGGGATCCCGGTAGCCGTGATCGGCGCGGCCTATATGCTGACGATCGGTCGCCACCTGACCCCAGTCCGCGACGAACCTGGTGAGACTGAGGACCGGTTTGGGATCCGGCGCTACCTTACAGAGGCCCTGGTCCTGCCCCGGTCCCCATTGGCAGGGAAGACCCTGGCCGAGTCAAGGCTAGGTCACGATCTGGACCTCACCGTCGTGCGCGTGGTCCGCGAGCGGGAGCGCTATCTGACGCCGCAGGCGGATCTGCAACTCCAGGAGGGTGACGTCCTGCTGGTCCTGGGACACCGTGATGAGGTCCTACACATCAAGGACACCGTAGGCCTGGCGATACGGGCCGATGTAGAACTTTCGCTGTCGGCACTGGAAGCAGACGATGTACGATTGGTGGAGGCGATCCTTCTCCGCCCCTCGCCACTTATCGGGAAAACGCTGAAGCAGGTCCGGTTCCGCCAACGATATGGGCCGCAAATCTTGGGGATCAGCCGCCGCGGTCACGCTCTCCTGACGAAAATTGGCGATGTGACATTGCGTACAGGCGATCAATTACTCGTCCAGGGCCACCGACAGGACATTGCCCGGTTGGACGAGAATAATACGTTCCGCGTCATTGGCGCCGTCGACCACCGCTCCTTTAACACGCGACATGCCGTCCGCGCCGGTATCATTTTCACTCTCACCATGCTGACCGGAGCTTCTGGCATCGCGCCTCTGCCCGTCACAGTGCTCTTGGGGGCCCTCATCGCCATGGCAACCGGCTGCATCACTTCAGACGAGGCGTACCGCCGGGTCGAGTGGCGCACACTGATCGTGATTGCCGGTATGCTGGCGCTGAGCCGTGCTATGGTCACCAGTGGTGCGGCCAACCTCCTCGCCACGACGATCACTGGCCTGATCGGGCCGGCACATCCGCTGTGGCTGCTTACCGCTTTCTTTGCTCTGACGCTGCTCCTGACGCAACCACTGTCCAACCAGGCGGCCGCCGCTGTCACCCTACCCATCGCGATGCAGGCAGCACTGCACCTCAACCTCAACCCCCGAACCTTTGCGGTCATGATCGCGATCGCGGCCAGTTGCTCCTTCCTGACGCCGCTGGAGCCCTCTTGCCTCATGGTCTACGGCCCAGGGCGCTATCGCTTCACCGACTTCCTCAAAGTCGGCACACCGCTGACGCTTCTCATCTATCTGCTGGCACTCCTGCTTGTGCCACGCATCTGGCCGCTGTAACTGGACAGCCCGCCCACCAGCGCAGGGCTGCTCTGGCTACACGGGGCGTCTAGACCAAAGCGCTTTGATCAGCGCCACGAGTCCACGCAGCGGCTTGCGGTTGATGAGCAGGAGGATCGCCGCCAGCATGTCCCGGCTGAAAGCGCCCTGGCTTACCATGAGCAACAATCGGAGTGGCGCATCACGCATCATGGCGGTGAAGAGCATGGTCGTTGGACTCTCTTCCATACCCGCCATCATCTGCTCCATGTTTCGCCGGATCATCCTTTCCAGCCAACGGCCCACAAGCGAGTCACGCATATCACTAAGAGGCGTGTTAAGCGTGTAGGGACGATGGATCTCATTGGGCGGCAAGGGCCGTCCCAAGAGGGCCTGGAAGGCCTCACGGCTGAAGGAGGCATCCGCCGGCGGAGAGACGTAGGCAGCCAAACGCCCCCGATCCACTGAGGGCGCCGATGGCTGCGTCGACGTCACCCAGATTGTCGCCGAGAGTCGGATATCGCGCGACGACGCACCAATCAGGATCTCAAAGGCCCCTGTCTCCACGTGCCATTCACCCAGGTCCGGGTTGAAGTAGGCAAAGGCTCGACGATCAAGCTGAAAGGTGACCTCACCGACCTCGCCGGGCTCCAGCGCGACCTTCGCAAACCCCTTAAGCTCCTGCTTAGGCCGGAACCATGAGGACTCTACGTCACGCACGTAGAGCTGCACGACCTCTTTCCCCGCGACCCGTCCACTGTTGCGCACCTTGAGACGGACCGTCAGGGTTTCAGTATCGCTCATCGTCTCATGGCTCAGAGTGAGCCCGCTGTATTCGAAGGTGGTATAACTCAAGCCGTGTCCAAAGGGAAAGAGAACTGGTTTGCCCACCGTGTCGTAGAAGCGGTAGCCCACATAGAGGCTCTCGCGGTACTCAACAGTCGCCGGCCCCCCAGGGAAACAGGCATAGCAGGGGGTGTCCTCCAGCCGCAGGGGGAACGTCTCGGCCAGCTTGCCGCTGGGGTTGATGCGGCCGTAGAGGATGTCAACGAGGGCGCCTGCGCCCGCCTGACCACCCAGGTAACCCTCAAGAATAGCCTTGACCTTCGATGCCCAGGGCATTTCAACCGGTGCCCCATTGCTCAGGACGACCACTGTGTTGGGGTTGGCCTCCACCACGGCAGCGATGAGCGCGTCATGAGCGACCGGCAGCCGCATATGCTGGCGATCCAGCCCCTCGACCTCATACCAGTCAGTCAAGCCTGCAAAGACAACGGCGACATCGGCAGCTTCAGCCACCCGTACGGCCTCTTCGATAAGTGCCCTGTCAACCTCGTCACCCCTTGGGTCATAGCCTGGGGCGTAAGTGACCCGTTCCGTCCCCACTAGTCTGACCATCTCATCATAGGCATTGTCCAGTCGCGTGGGGTTGACCAGCGAGCTCCCAGCGCCCTGATAGCGCGGCGTCCTGGC
>CAZHBB010000024.1:23064-29371 GCA_964530185.1 uncultured Anaerolineales bacterium | reverse complement strand
TTGACCGCGCCCCAGTCACTGACCACGATGCCGGTGTGTCGCCATTCCCGTCTCAAGATATCCGTCAGGAGCCGCCGATGCTCGCTACAGTAGACGCCGTTGACGCGGTTGTAGGCCGCCATCACCGTCCACGGCCGCGCACCCTTCACCGCGATCTCGAACCCCGCCAGGTAGATCTCACGCAGCGCTCGCTCATCCACCACGGCGTCAATCGTCATCCGCCGATACTCCTGGTTGTTAACGGCGAAGTGCTTCAGGGAAGCCCCAATGCCCTGGCTCTGCACCCCAGCGATATGGCTCCGCGCCATCTCCCCGCTCAAATAGGGGTCCTCAGAGAAATACTCGAAGTTTCGGCCACAGAGAGGCGAACGCTTGATGTTGGCCCCCGGCCCCAGCACCACGCCGACGCCCTGAGCACGGGCCTCTCGACCCAGCGCTGCGCCTACGCGGCTGACCAGATCGCGGTTCCAGGTGGCAGCCAACGCCGAGGCGGTGGGGAAGCAAGTGGCGGGGACGCTCTGGTTCAGAGCCGTCCCCGCCGTGGACGCGTCCTGTTTCCGGAGTCCATGGGGTCCGTCCGTTAACATGACCGACGGGACACCCAGGCGCTCAACAGGTTTCGTATGCCAGAAGTCCAGCCCCGAGCATAGCGCTGCCTTCTCCTCCAAAGTCAGCCGAGCCACTAGTCGCTCCACGCGCTGATCCAATGCCCCACCATCTGATTCGCCCATTGCCCGACACTCCTTTGGATCCATCCGACACCACAGCGACCTGCCGACACCGATCACACCGGGTTAGGGCACCTCTGTGCCACCCTCCCCTTCCGCCGGCACCACCACCCCCTGCGCCCCGGTGTCCACCGTGGGCAGGATCCCAGGCCCAGGCACCACGATCGTCGGTGTCGTACCCTCCTGGGTGAAGATGATCTTATCCGTCTCCGACAGCGCCTGAGCGTTGGTTAAGAGCGCCTTCAGATAAGCATAGGTTGGGCTGCTGGCATAGACCTCCGCCAACACAAGCTCTTGAGCCAGAGCGGCCCGTGCGGCAGCCAGTGCGGCCTCAGCCTGCACGCGGTTGATCTCCAGGTCCTTCTGGGCAGCCAGCAGAGCGTTGGCCTTCTCCGCCTCGATCACCGCTCGCTGAGCCTCCAGTTGCTGTCGTTCCAGCTCAGCCAGCACCGTCTTCTGCCGCACCTCTTCCTGTTGACGGGCCAACTGTACACGCACAGCACCTTCCTCGCGTGCCTGATCGGCTGCCGCCTGCTCCTTGGCCTTGATCGCATCCTGTTGCGCCAGCTCTGTGTCCAGACGGCTCTTGGTGATCGCATCCAGACTCGCCTGAACCTCTGGCGAGATAATGATGTTGGGAACCGCCACATTCTTGATCTCAAGGCCCAGGTTCGTGGCCAGGGCGCTAAGCCGATCGTCAATGCATGAGCGGAGCTCATCACGCGAGGTGCCGATCACGTTCTCATCGAAGGTACGGTCGCCCACGCATGACTTCATCGCCTGGAGCGCCAGATCGGTCACCCTGGCGCGCAGCGCGTCGTCGCTCAGATAGATAGTCTCATAAGAGGACCACAACTGGCGCAACAGATCCGCCTTCTCGATGCCAGGGCGAAATGCATCACCGCTCACCTTGAGCCCTACACGCTGACGATCCAAGGTAATGACCTCCGGATCTTCGACGGAGAAGGAAACCGCCTCGGTCGACACACGCTTGATCCTGGCATAAAGTGCGACATCGCTGTACACACCGGGTCCTACGATCTCAAAGATACTGCCCCGGCGAAAGCGGACGCCGACCTCCTGCTGATCCACACGCTCCAGGAAATACGCATGTTGACTGAAGAGCGCCAACAAGATCGCGCCACCGACTAAGATCGCTACCGCCGTACCAACCCACTTGAACTGTCTAGTATTCATCTCACCGTCCTTAATGCTATTTGGGCCTCAATGATACATAAAAGCCCGAAGGCCACCATCGCGGTGAGACCTTCGGGCTCCTCTGGTGTCGCCAGGGATCACTTGTCCTTCAGTCCATGTCCTTGCCCTTGATCCCGTCCATGAGCACGTCCTGCACTACCACGGGGCGGGTGCCCTTGCTGCACAGATCCCTCGTCGGTTATGGATGCAGATTCGTGGCCACGTCCGTTGCCAACCAGGCCCAACTCCTGCCAGATCTTCCCCCACCCCATACCGTCGGCACGCTGTTGAAGCAAGGTGTCTGGCGTCACCTCATCATCGCCAACAGCTTTCGCCGTAACCACTGCCAACATCACCTGGCCCCACCCGACGCCCTGCTGGCGCATCTCGAGCAACGTCTGCCACGCCTCACCATCCAAACGCAGGGCAAAAGCGATCTCACCCAGGCCATAACCTGCACAGAACGCATCCAACACATCCTCGGAGGGCACGCCATAGCGCTCGGCTAGGCGCTCCACACCAGGATGGATGGGGGCTCCACTCTCACAGCCCGCCCGTTCACCCGCCTGCTCATCCCCCATCACCGGCGGGAGATCGTCGTCCACTGCTGGTGCGGCCACCACAGCGCTAGCACCAACGACAAGGACCATCACCACAACAACCAGGATCCACCGCTTCACTACCCACCTCCCCAGCCATCACGCCTGCACACTGAATCGTTCCGTCAGGCCTGCGGAGGTTACGTCGCCTTCTCACGTCCAGGTATCCACCATAGCCTTGACCTGCCTGAACAACCGACGGTCACGCAGCCATCTAGCCACCTGAGCCTGACTCGGTTTGGCACCACGGCCATTCCGATAGCCTGCTGCGTCGGCGATATATCCTATGAAGCGCCCTCGCCATGGTTCTGCGAGCGCAAAAATCCGCGCAGCCAAGACCCCGGGATCATCAATCCCAAGATCTCCTCTCGCTACCCCTTCATCAGATCCACGGCTGGATCGCTGATCCGAAGGCCCCCATCTCTTCAGTTTCATACCGACGCCAATCCCACCCATCTCACTCAAACCATATCTTACCACAGGGCTTAACCAGGTCAAAGCTGGAACGATTGATGAGTCCACGTGCACACCATCATACCAATAAACCGATAGATCTGACCGTGAGCTAACCATCGCATCAACGCACTTCGCCACAAGGCTTCGTCCACAGGTACCTGATCCTCAACTTGTTCTGCTACCAAACAGACGAACCTACTTCGCCAGGGCTCATCGAGAGACAAAATACGATCAGCCAAACGTTTGACGTCACCCAGGGTAGGCTCTGATTCCGCCGTCCTACTCCGGAGATGTCGCCTCCAGGTATTACGTCCAGCCCTTGGTCCGTCGAACGGTGGTTGTAGCGCGATGCGCAGTGTTGTCATGGTCTCCTCCAGGACGGGCTTCCATATGCGAGTTCTCGCATCTATCAGTATACTGATGTTTGACCGAGGGGCGGTTACGGGGCAGTTACGGGGTGGTTAAGCCTTCTCGCGACACCAGCTCTCTCGCCTAGAAACCCTCTGGGTCCTCCCGCCACGTCTCACCGATGAGAACCATCACAGTCACGCCGTCTGAGCTAGCGCAATGTCAGTGTGGAGCCGATCGCCCACCATGCGGAAAGCAGTCAATAACCACTGCGCCTAGCCAGAGGGTCACCACGCCCGCAGATTCAGGTCAATTGAAGCAGCAGAGCGTTTGCACTCGCTGGCGGGTGGAGGATGCTTCAGCCCGCCACGTGGTGCACGGCGGAGATGCACGTCCCCGCCCGCCTAGCCCCACGCCTCACGCAGCAGCGCGATGAGCGCGGGCAGGTCCTCAACGACTAAGTCCGGCTGGTGCATTGATCCCGCCAGGTCCTCCCGCTGTGTCTCGCCGGTGAGCACCAGCACTGTCAGCACGCCTGCCTGCCCCAGCGCAATATCGGTGTAGAGCCGGTCACCCACCATGCACAACTGGGACACGTCCAGCCCCGTCTTGGCCTCCAGCGCCTGCACCATTGGTGAGTACGGTTTACCGACGATCACATCCGGGCGACGTCCCGTTGATACCTCCACCGCCGCAATGATCGCGCCAATGTCCGGCATAAATCCTGTCTCAGTCGGACAATTGATGTCGGGATGGGTCGCGATATAGGGCAGGCCAGCCCGCACAAAGTCACAAAGCCGCCACAGCTTCTCATAGGTGAGCGTGGTGTCGAACCCCAGCACCACATACTCTGGGTCCTCGCGCACCAACCGAAATCCGTGCGCCGTGAACTCCTCCTCCAGCGCCGGGGTTCCCACCAGGTAAAGCCGCGCACCCGGATGCCGCTGCGCTAGATAGCGCGCCGTCGCTTCCCCGGAGGTGAAAATCCGTTCGGCGCCTACATCCAATCCAAGTCTGCGCAGTTTCGCCGCATAGACGCCGCCGTGGCTGGAGGAGTTGTTGGTCAGAAATAGATACATGCGCTCACGCGCCTCCAGGAGATCCAGGAACTCACGCGCGCCTGGCAGCAATCGATCGCCCAGGTAGATGGTCCCGTCCATATCCAACAGGAACCCTTTGATCCGCCGTAGACGGTGTTGGATCTCGGTCTCGGCACTCATGGCAGCAGATAAGGAGTGTAGGCCCGAGGCATGATGGGCGAGATGCCCAACCAGGCCGCCAGCTCCAGGCTGGCGTGCGCATACTGTCCGTAGACCAGAGGGTAATGATGCGGGTAGTGGGCACCCAGCAACGTCTGTAGTAGATCCGGCACGGTGACCGGATGGTCGGCGACCCGCATGTCGGCCAGCCAGCCCCGGCTTCCGACGTAAGGTGGCGCGTCCTCTGAGATCTTCCCCTCGATCACTAACATGCGGTCGAGATCAGGCGCGATGCCCATAACCGTGACTGGACCAGGACGCAACACCAGATCGTTACGCAACCCCATCGGTGGCCCGCCATAGCCGTCGAAGAGCCACAGCGCACCCAACCGCACGCCAGCGGCACTGGCCAACTGCGGCGCCGTCGGACCACAATGCCACAGCAGGACCCGATCTTCAGCCTCATCGATGCCCGAGAGATCCATCAGGGTCACCACATCATCGCTCATCGCGTGCAACGCCAACATACTCACGGCTGATGCCACGTCGCCCTCACAGGCGGTCACCAGCCGGTCGGCGTTGAGCTGACCCACAACGGTGCACACCGCAAGGTGATACGCCTCCTGGAATCTGGGCCAACAGCTAATGGCCAGTGCATCAAGGCCCAGCTCCTCCGCCAGGTCCCGGTATGCCAGATACACACGACCGCTCTTCTCCAGGGCAGTCTCTTGCCCCTTCTCAAGTTCGAGAGCCCCCTCGCGAATACGATCGGCAGCCGGCCGGACACGCGCCGCATCGTAACCCTGCGCCCGACGCAGCAACGTATCGAAGGAAACCGGTACCACTTCGATACCCAGGCGCGACCGCAATCGGACAGGATCGACGGTCAGGTTATCGAAACCCGGCGCCACCCCTCCCACGAGCCCGACATGGGCACCCTGCAAGTTCACCAGCGCCGTCAGGGCTCGGATGGTCACTGCCAGGCGCTCGTCGAACTGGCGTTGCCCGGCATGGCCGTAGAACCACTTGACGGGGCGATCGTAATGCGGCACCCGCGTGCCTAGAATACTCGCATACATGTTGGCTGCAGCCATGCTATTGAGGGGCAGCCCTCCCTCCTCGGTCGGCGGGCCCTCAGGCACCGCCCACAGGCCCAGACGGGCCGCCAGCTCTGCAAAGGGATAAATAAACTCGCCAGCAGCAAAGGAGCTGGCCTGCAGGAGGACAAAGTCTGCCCCCCAGGCGTCAAGCTCGGCTGCTGCGGCCTTTGCCTGATCCAGCGTATAGACCCCCTGGGCCACGACGTGCAGCTCGAAGTCCAGGGCATTCGCCAATGCCTCTAACGCAGCGCCACTGGCGGCAAAGACCCCCTCTTTGTCCCCACGGAAGGGTGTACACATCACGCCAGCCAGTCCAACCTTAAGTCGCTGTTTCCTCATAGCAGACTCCAATCCTGTCCTCAAGGGTGATGGAAATAGGCGCCGCGCGCCGGCGCGTCCCACCAGCGGGCCAGATCGTCATCCAGGGCACACAACGAGAGCGAGAAACCGGCCATGTCCTGAGTTGTAAAGTAGGTGTTCACCACGCCATCGGCCAGGCTCAGACCGCGCGCTGCCAGCCCCTGTGCCACGCGACGATAGAGGATATGGAGCTCCATCATCGAAGTGGCTCCGGCTCCGTTGACAAACGCCCACACCCGATCGTTGACGATCAGCCCTCCGAGATCAGGCACCAAACGATCCAGGAGGAGATCCACGATCTGATCCGCAGGCAGATGCGG
>CAZHBB010000024.1:5103-22964 GCA_964530185.1 uncultured Anaerolineales bacterium | reverse complement strand
CAGGCACCAAACGATCCAGGAGGAGATCCACGATCTGATCCGCAGGCAGATGCGGGCCGCTGTATACGCCGCTCTCGCCATGAACGCCGGTACCGATCTCGATGTGGCCGGGTGCCAGATCAAAGAGCGGCTTGCCGGTCGCCGGATGCGTCGGCGCCTTGACAGCCACCGCCAGCGTCGCTGTACGCTCATTGACACGCGTCATCAACTCCGCCACCTCATCCAGGCCACAGCCCGCCTCGGCGGCAGCGCCACCCACCTTAAGCGCAAACAGGAGCCCGCCGAGCCCACGTCGCTCAAGGTAGCGCTCCCGAGGTGCCGTTGCGACGTCATCGGTCAGGAGCACCGAACGGGTTATGATGCCCAACTGTTCTGCCCTGCGCACAGCCAGCCGGGCGTTGAGGACATCCCCTGTGTGGTTGGACACCAAGAGCACAACGCCCGCCCCACGGTCGGCTTCGGCAATAGCCGCAGCGATGCGCACGCCTGAGGCGCACGTGAAGAGCGGGCCATAGGCATCGGCATCCAACAGCCCCTCGCCAATGAACCCGGCCATGGACGGTGTGTGCCCGCCTCCATGCCCAATCGCCAGTCCAACCTTGCCGGCCGCTTTGGGTGTGGCCCGCGCCAGCACGCCAGGTGTCGCTGTCTGCCGGATGTAACGCGGATGTGCCAGAGCTAAACCTTCCAGCTCCTCTGTGATCATCCGGGCCGGGTCGTTGACCAGCTTCCCAGGCACCGGCTGAACTGCCGTCTCTGCCGTGACCTCCGCCGGTTTGGGCCGCACATGCCAGGCCAGATCGAGGAACACAGAGAACATGATCGCGATGGAGGTTGCACCCGGGTCCTGGTGGCCCTCAGATCGCTCCCCGAGGAAACGGGCCCGACCACGTGTCGCTCGCATAGCACGTGTGTCCTCAGCTCCCCGACGCGCTGCCGCCGCGGCCCCCGCAAGCGCCACATCCGGTCGGCGCCCAACGCGCTGGCGCATGGCCTCAACCGCCGGCAAGAGGGCATCTATCAGGGTCTTTTCACCTGGCTGCGCCCCACCGATCTCGCTGATAGCCTGCGCCCCGCGCTCAAGACACTGAAGAATGTCCGCAAGGCCTGCCGTCGTCTTCCCTCGCAGCGTGCTCCCGGCCTCCGCCAGCAGCGCCGCCAGCAATGGCCCCACGGCTCCACCCGCGCTCTCAGAGACGCTGGTCGCCACCGCATCGAAGAACATCCCAAGATCGTCGAATTCTGTCTCGGCGGTATCCTGTTCCGCCTGTCGCCAGGCCCGAGCCATGGTGGTCCCATGGTCTCCGTCGCCCACGGCCCGGTCCAGGGCATCCAGATAGCCCTGTTGCTCCGCGAACCGCTGGCGGAGCAACGCGATCAGTGTGCGTGCGCCATCTAGATCAAGCACCAGCCACCTCCTGACGCAGCAACTGCGCTGCACCTCTGACGTCTGCATCGAGCGTCTCACTGATGGGGCGCCAGATGTACAGGTCGCGTCCCACCTCACCCTCTGGTCGCACGAAGGCCTCCACCACCAGCCAACCCTGGTAGCCAATCGCATCGAGCGCCGCGCGCACCTCCGCCCACGGGATATGCCCGGTCCCTGGGAACCCTCGATGGTTCTCCGAACAGTGAACATGTCCCAGATAAGGGCCCGCCTGTCGGATGGCAGCACCGATGTCGCTCTCCTCAATGTTAAGATGAAATGTATCGAGATGCAGCTTGAGGCTGGGCTGGTCGAGCTCCGCTAACAAGGCCACACCTTGCGCGACCGTATTGAGCAGCCAGCCCTCGAAGCGGTTGAGCACCTCCAGGCATAGCGTGATACCCATGTCGGCAGCCATGGCGCCGACCTCGCGCAGAGAGGCAATACAGTATCGACGTCGGGCAGCCCGATTGTCTGTCGGGAAGACCCCCCAGGGGGCATAGGTCACGCCGCCCAGTACATGCGCTCCCAGAGCTTCCGCAACCTCGAGGCAGGCACGCAGGTGCGCAATCCCTGCGCGGCGAATGCTTGCGTCAGGATGGGTGATGTCGGTGGCCGGACCCAGCCCGGTCCCACAGGTGACCTGCATACCATTCGCCTCCAGCGCTGCGCGCAGGGCCGCCACCTCCACCCTCTGAGGATCGAGTAGAGGTACCTCCACCCCGTCATAGCCGGCCTCTCGCGCATAAGTTACCAGAGGCGGCAAGGGATCCGACCACAGGGTTTGCCAGCTCGAAAGGTGGATGCCTATCGCTCGCACCATGGTGCATTCTCTCCTCTGACGTAAGATGGTCCTGCGCCGTCAGGATCCGCCCGACGACGCAGGACACCTGCGTGGCTTACAGGCCCAGCAGGCGGGCCAGGCCGCCCACCACGATTGCGATGATGGAGAAGTCGTTGCCGCCAAAGGCGTTGATGAAGCCTGCCGCCGTGTTCTGCACGAAGCCCAGTGACAGCGCCTGGAACACGATCAACAGGATGCCGCCGACCACCGCTGCGATGATCGCACCACGGACACCGCCGGTCTTGTTGGCCAGGATCACGCCTGGACCGACGTCAAAGAACGCTGCCACCACCAGGGGCAACAGGGCGTACTTGAACCCCGCCAGGCCGAAGATGACCAGCGTAATCAGCGAGGCCGCCATCGCGATGGGGAAGCCAATGGCCAAAGCATTAGGCCCGTAGGGGAAGATCATGGGGCAGTCGAGCGCCGGGACCGCCTCCGGGACGATCTTGTTGGCGATACCGTGGAAGGCTGGCACGATCTCACCAAGCGTCATGCGAACACCAGTGAGGAGCACTACCAACCCGGCGCCAAAGCTCATGGCCTTGTAGCCCATCCAGAAGAGCCACACGATGATGGAGCCGCCCGCGTATTGCCCTGCCGCCCAGGCTGGCCCGGCCAGCAGCCCCATGATGAGATAGACAATGAACATGATGATAGAAGTTGAAATGACCATCTCTTTGATGAAGCCCAGGCCTTCTGGGATCTCCAGGTCTTCCGTCGAGGTGGACGGATCACCCACAAGTTTACCCACCCAGGCCTCAATCAGCGAGAGAATGGTCGTCGTGTGACCAATGGTGAAGTCGCGAGAGCCGGTCAGCTGCTCAATGTAGGGCATGATCAACGCCGGAAGCACGGTGGAGATAACACCCAACACGATGCTGCCTACAATCACCAGCGGCGCACCCATCAGCTTACCACCGTCGGCAAGCGCTGCTGTGACCATGAAGGCGTTCCAGAACAAGATATGTCCGGTCAGGAAAACGTACTTGAGCGGCGTGATCCGGGCCAACAGCACGTTGACCAGGAAGCCAAACACCAACACCAGCACGATCTCCACGCCGTACTGGCCGAGGAACACCGTGAAGTCCACTGTGCTCTCACCCGGGATCGAGTACACCTTGTTAAACATCTCGGCAACCGGGGAGATAGTGTTGACCAGTAGATCCACGGCAGTAAACAGGATGATCACACCGGCCATAGTCTTGATGACGCCGCTGACCACCTCATTGGCCGTCTTGCGCTGGATCAACAGACCGACAAGCGCTACCAGGCCCAACATGAAGGTAGGCAGAATGCGAGGCACAATCTGGAAAATAAGATTGATATCCATCTTTGACCTCCAATGAGCTAGAGACTGTGACACAAACTAAGAATCCAGTGATGCCATCGAGCCGTCCCTTATTTACTTCCAGTTGATCGCCAGCACACCTCCTTTCCCGGCACGAACTGATACATCCAACCGGAGGCAGTCGGACACCATGGACCACGGGCAGGCTGCCTCCTCGGGCCACAGCCAGGTCACACCGCGCGGATCCTTCCCTCCAGTGTCGAGCCACACCGTCACCGGCACATCCCGGTGCAGGTAGGTAGCGAAGATAATCAATGACCGATCTTCAGAATGGAGCAGGTGTGCGTCGAGTTCGCGCGCCCGCCGACCAGGGTACACCACCTGCAGCTCAGGCCTCAAGCCCAGTCGCTCATCCAGCGCCGTCACTAGCTGGCCGAGCAGCGGCCTCTCATCAGTGACATATCCAACGTCCGCCGCGGTCGCTATGTATAGCCCGTACCCATCACCCCAGGCATGGCAGGTCACGGCTGGTCGGCCATCCGCGAAGGTGGCCCATACCTCACTCTCACTCCGTGGCTCGATGAGGTCCCGTTTGAGCGTCGCTGGATACACATCTTCCGCACAGTGAACCGCCCCACCTGGCTGATCATCGGGCACGATCGTGTCCAGACCGAAGAGATCGCCCAGTGCCGGGATCGGCACACGCGGATGGTACCAACCTCGGCCATCAAGCGCCCCACAACGGGCAAAGCCCACGACCAGTCCCCCCTGGGCCGCAAACTCGGCCAGGGCCGTCGCGACAGGCACCTCCATCAGACTTAGCAGGGGCAGAACAACGATACGATAGCCCTGGAGGCGCCCCTTCGTCACCTGAGAGGGCGTCACAAAGTCCACGCGAAACCCGGCCTCCCAGAACGCCCGATATGCGCCCCGCTGAGCCTGAAACAGTACATCCTCCTTCTCAATTCCTCGGAAGAAGATCGCGTTGGGTTTGGAATCCAGCAGCGCGACCTCGCCCTGTGGCACGTGCGCCCGGCGCAGAAGCCCGGCATAGCGTTCAAGCAGCGAACCCAACTCCGCCGCTGCCACATAGCGTGCCGTCTCCCTCCCCTCCAGGTCCACAAGGGCACCCCAATGGAGTGGCTGGTAGAGCCACTCACGCCAGGGCATGTAGATCATCAGTTTCGCACCATGCCCCAACGCCTCCATCCCGTTGCGCAGGATGTCCTCTGAGCCTGTGTTGTGGTCCGGCCCCAACACCCACCCGCCAATGGGCCCACTTTCAACCTCGTGAAGCCAGAAATCCGATCCGACCGATCTGCTGACACTCCGTCCGTGATCGAGGAACATGGAATTGTGTTCCGGCCGTGTCCGCAGCTTGTCCCCGCTGCCCGGATAGAGGTCATAGCCGATATGATTAACCTGGGCGGCGATCTTCCACTGATCCAACCCCATGAAGGTGCCAAAGCGGTCGAAACTCTTGAAGGCAAACGTGTTGACTGAAGTAGGATGATGAGGGTCATGGGCCTGGATCAGCTCGTGTTGCCAACGAGCGAAGTCGGCAAATGCGTCCTGCCAGAAAAGCCGCCAGTCAATCCACCGGGTAACGCCCGACCAGGCATAAGGCAATGCCTCCGGCGGCTCGACTTCGGCCCAATCGTTGTACCAGAACCCGGTGGTGCTCCACATCCATGCCTCGCTGAGCGCCTCCAGCGTACCGTACTTCGCTCTGAGCCAGGCCCGAAAGCGTGCCTTGCAGTGATTACAGTAGCAGTAGAGACCGAGCTCGTCTACCTGACGGGCCGGCATGAACGGAAATCCCATCTCATTGGAAATCTGCCAGCCAAAATGGTTGGGCTGAGCTGCGGCAAAATCAGCCAACGCCGCCGTATAGCGGCGAGCTTCCTCCACGTACCCCGGATGGTGGATACATGCCCAGTGATAGGATGCGGCGTGCGGATACCGCTCACCGCGGCTGGAGACGATACGCACATCGGGGTACAGGGTCTCCAGCCACAGAGGTGGGCAGGCGGTTCCGTTGCTCAGCAGGACGCGCACATCATATTCCGCAGCCAGGCGGTAGAAGCGCCCCAACACATCAAGGCGCATCTCTCCTCTCCGAGGCTCGATGCGGTCCCATGAGCCGTGCACATCGCCAATCCGTACCAGGTTAATGTGTGCGGCCCGCATCCGACGCAGATCCTGCACCCACTGGGACTCGGGGAAGACCAGGGGCGAGTAGGATGCCCCGTAGGGAAAACGGTCGTCGGAGGACGCTGCGGAAACCTGTATCATCGGACCTCCACAGGAAGAGTGGGCTGACGACTGACGGCTTAACTCCGTTCGATCAGTTGTCTCACTACAGGAAGGCCTTTCTCTTCGATCTCCGACTCGCTGAGAAAGTTCTGAATCACCACGACCGGCTGCGCCACATCCTTGAACCGATCCGCCAACTCTCTAGAGGTGAAGACCACATCGAAGTTCTCGCCCTTTGCGGTTGTCGCGTCGGCGCAAAAGGTGGTCGCGCGGATCCCGTGCTTCTTGAGCACCGCATCTAGCTTCAGACGCAGCACCATACTCGAACCAAGCCCAAACCCGCAGACGACCATAATTCTCGGTTGTGCCATCGTCTATGCCTCCATCTCCGTTGCACGTCGAATGAGCGCCACTACCTCCGCTACTGATGTAGCCTGCGCCAGCTTCTGCCGACGGGCTTCGTCTTCCAGCAGGAGGGCCAGCTCCTGTAGAAGGCCCAGATGACGTTCTTTGTCCACCGCCCCAAAGGCAATGAGCAGAGAGACCGGATCGTTCTCCTCAGAGCCGAAAGGCACCGGCGGATCGAGTGTCACCAGACTCAAGCCGATAGACTTGACGCCGTCCTCCGGCCGGGCATGGGCCAACGCCAGACCAGGCGCCAGAACCATGTACGGTCCCAGCTCGTGGACCGCGTCGATCATCGCCTGGATGTAACGCGGTTCGCACACATCGGCATCGACCAGCAACTGACCTGCTGCCCGCACAGCTTCCTCCCAATTCGCCGCATGAACCCCCAGGCGGATCACGTCTGGACGCAGATAGTCACCCAGCATCATCCCTCCTCAAGTATACGTTGTGCCGTCCATGCATCGGTGATCAAGACGTTGCAGAGCCTCCCGCGCAGCACGGCCATCAGCACCGGCACCTTCTCCTGTCCTCCCGCGAGCACGACGCTCAGAGGAATCTGTGCGACATCCTTGAGGCTCAGGCCGACGACCCTGGCACTTACCTCGTTGGGGACCAGGTGTCCCTCGGCATCGAAGTACTGTCCCAACATGTCGCCGACCGCGCCGCGAACCTGCAGCTCATGCAACTCCGCCAGGTCTAGATGGCCATGGATGAAGAGAAGTGCTGACTCATCGACCGGTCCCACGCTTTGAATGAGGATGTCACTGGCCCGTGCCCGCGCCAGGGCCTCCGCCACCGTAGGTTCCACCATCAGCGAATCCCGCAATGCGCGCGTCGAGGCCAACAGTGGTGCGTAGATGTACTCGGCTCGTCCCCCAGCAAGCTCAGCCATGCGCGAGGTCACATTGTAGGTTGAAAAGCCGTCCGTGCGTGTCGCCGCACCGCCGACGACCTCGGCAAAGGCACAGGCAATGGTACGGGCCGGTGCGAAGAACTGGGGCAGGTGCGCAACGGTCCGTCCCATGCCCAACCCGACCCGCATGCCGTCCCGGAGATGGCCCAACAGCCACTCAGCGCCGGCCCTGGCCAGGGCAACGTAGCGGGCCTCACGATCCTCTGGCGCCAGAGGCGGCGTGACCACTGCGTCGCGGAGGCCAAAAGCTTGACGCAGCGCACTCTCCAGCTCAAGGTACCTGGCGTCAGGAGCATCGATATGCACCTGAACGATCCCCCTCTCACGGGCCCGCTGCAGGAGTCGGTTGACGGTGACGCGGGAAAGGCCCAGCTTCTCGCCGATCTCCCTCTGAGTGAGTCCTTCCTTATAGTACAACCAGGCCACCTGCACCAGGATACGTTGCTGCTCGCCGATATAGCTCACGGGCACCTCGGAATCAAAAGAAACACCGATGCGCAGGTTTACAAATGCATAGCGTCTTTACTTATGTTCATTATGCATCACATATGCGCAGGAGACAAGGACAAATATCACCCACAGGGGATATCAGATGACACCCAGGCCTGAGTGCACAGTGAAGCTGTAGTGCGTGGTAGGAAAGCGACCCAACTTATGGCAGCGGCCCCGCTAATTATCCATCGTCTCCACCGCCACTACTTCGTAGGCATGCAGCCGGGGTACGGTGATCTCCACCAGGTCGTCCCGCGCCTGCCACCTGGGGTGAGCCCGCCCCAGCAGACCAGTAACGCGGGTTGCTTTCACGCCTGGGAGCCTCAAAGTCACGTTCTCGACCGGGATCAGGCTCTCGATCGGCCTCTTGAGCCCCGAGGAGAAGTTGATCAGGTGGATCAGCAGGAAATTCCCCTTCTTCCTCACCGTCACCTCCACGCTCTCAGGGGCATCCGTGACCACCTGGCGTGCAAGCTCCGCATCGAAGAGGCGCTGGAACAGGGAGAGATAGGCGGGAAATTTGTAATCGTAATAAGTCTGGAAGAAGTTGCCACAGAAATAGTAAACCGTCCCCTTTCCAAGGTCATTCCTACATACCGCTGGAGAGGACGACATGATAATGGGTTGATACGCGCCCCTGGTATTCTCCGAGAGATACCCCAGGGCCACAGCCGTGGTCGGTTCAACTTGCAGCACATAGGTGTAAGCAGGGAAGAACCGCTCCCCGATCTGAAAGTAGTTCTCAAACGTCCCGTATGCCTCGATCCCTCGATAACGGACACCGAGCAGCTTCCCCAGGCCAAAATCATCCTGCAGCTTCCCCTGAGGCGAGTAGAGAGAGGTCTCAAAGGAGACAAGCAATTTGCCGCCGTGCTCAACGTAGTTCTCCAGATACGCGATCTCCTCACGAGAAAGGCAGGCACAGTTGGGTAGCACGAGCAGCCTTACCTGCCCAGCATCTGCAGCGCGGTCCACTATCCGGAAGGGGAGGTGGGCCCTCTGCAACACCTCGTAAGCGCCCTGGAAGCTCTTCACATAGTCCCTTTTCACCCTGATGGTTTCCCCCGTGAAGTCGCTCTGGGGAATCTCACCGCCATAGGTGTTGGCAGTCTCATACGACCAGAACAGCCCCACCTCCGAGGCGTCCTGAGTGCCGGAGAAATACGCCTCGTTTCCAGCCACCCAGCCATTGATCTCCTGAATGGTCCTGTCGGCAGCGGTATCAGGGAAAGTATAGCCAATCCAGTAGTTGGCCCCGTTAGCCAGAGCCTGGGCACATTCGATCTTGAGCTCTGCGTCGGGTAGAGGATTCCGATTCCAGGGAGAGTGCTTATCGGCGATGAAGATCACCCGGGGCTTGTCGGGTGCTTGCGCCTCAAGCCCCTTGGCCGTCATCCCCGGCTTGAAGATGGGGGTTTCGATAAGCTTTCCGTAGATAAACCCCCCTTCGGCACCAACCAGATCCTGATAGGGTGCCAGCTTGCGATTATTCCTTCCAGACGCCCAACTGGGCCGCAGCGGCTCACCATTCAGATAAATCGCCACTTGTGGGTTCGCGGCTTTGCAGGCCTGATAAGCGCCCTTCATGTAATCCGCCATGGAGTCTTCCTGGAATGCCACCAGCAGTTGGTGGTCAGGATCTGACATCTCACCCTTGTGGGGAAGATCCCTGCCATAGCGCTCCTGGAACCTGGCCTGGCAGGACTCGCAGTAACAACCCTGCGGATGGAAGCATGGGCCATCCAGGAATATGCCGTCCACCCCGAGCCGAGCAAACCGTCGGATGTACTCGTAGGTATACTCCCGCCAGCCGGTGTTCACACAGCTCATCACGCCGTTCCCATAGACTTTGTCAATGAGTTTCCCCTGGAAATCATACTGAAACCACTGGGGATGCTCTTTGGCCATCTCCAGCGAATACCAGTGGACATTGTAGTAGACGAACAACTTGATGCCTCGGCGATGCGCAGCCTCCAGGTATTGGGGCAGGATCTCCCAGGCGGGTTCGATAGAGCCGTGAGCGATGGCGACACCCGTCTTGTGGGGGAAGAAATGCTCGGCGTTGAAGCCCAGAGTGACTTTCTTGTCGAGGCTTCTCTCGATCTGAAACTCACCGCGCTCGATCTCCTGCAGATTAACCAGGCTGAAGTCAGCGATCCTCAAGGGTTTTTCCAACCAGTCCATGGTCTGTATCTCCTCAAATGCCCTGCCTAAGAGTACCACTTCCCTGTCAAACCCAAGCAGCATCCGGCATGCTACCTCTTTCAACAGATTGCCTCAAACCCTGAGAGGGTCAAGCCGCCCTTGGCTGAGAAGAGGCAGCACGGCTCTTCCCTATACCAAGGGCAAAGGAGAACCACGAAATTTAAGGAAGAATGTGAGGACCATATATTGACAATCGACCATAATTTGCGTACAATATGGATAGTTGTGCACGATGTGCACAAATGTGCACCGCCGTACAACTTCAGCTCTGAGAACACGGCAATGCACAGAAGGGCAGCACCATATGACTAGCATCTCCTCTGAGGCGCGTCCATCCTGATGCGTGGTATGAGCTACTGACAGGGTATGCGAAAGAAAGGAGGTGACACGATAGCCAGTTTGGATCAAGCACAGTCGACCACCGATCCGTTGTTTGGTATCCACTAAGGCCCTGAAAGTCTTTTTGAGGAGGAACGTTATGGACTGGCTGTTAGCATTGATTGACTGGATAAAAGGGCTCGGCCCCACGGTGATGCTGCCCATTGTCATCTTCATCATTGGTCTAATCCTGGGGGCCAAGTCAGGCCGCGCTTTCCGATCCGCTATAACGATCGGCATCGCGTTCGTCGGCATTAACCTGGTCATTGGGCTGCTTTGGAACAACCTGGGCGACGCAGCGCAGGCCATGGTCAAGCGCACAGGGGTCACGCTGAACGTCGTAGACGTGGGGTGGCCGGCTGCCGCCGCTATCGCCTTTGGAGGTACGGTCGGCACCTGGATCATCCCCCTGGCCATCCTGGTCAACATCATCATGTTGGTGACCAGGGGGACTAAGACGCTCAACATTGACATCTGGAACTTCTGGCACTTCGCCTTCACCGGCTCCCTTGTCTACGTCCTCTCCAACAACCTGGCGCTGGCGCTGGCAACGGCGGCCTTGAACGCGGCGATCGCCCTCTTCCTGGCGGACTGGACCGCTCCCGGCGTACAGGACTTCTACGGCGTGCCGGCGGTTTCTATCCCACACGGCTTCTCCGCAGCCTATGTCCCCATCGCCATCCCACTGAACAAGCTCATTGACGCAATCCCTGGGCTGAACAAGCTAGATGCCGACCCGGAGACGATTCAGAAGCGCTACGGCGTCCTGGGAGAGCCGATCGTCCTGGGCGTGGTCATCGGTTTCGTCCTCGGCTGCCTGGCCTGGCTTGGTGATGCGAGCGTGGGCAACTTCGGGACCCAACTGCAGAAGATCCTGGCGCTGTCGATCAACCTTGGCGCCGTCATGCTGCTCATGCCCCGCATGGTCGCCATCCTGATGGAGGGCCTGATCCCAATCTCCGAATCGGCCCGTGAGTTCATGCAGAAGCGATTCGCGGGCGGCGAGTTCTACATCGGACTCGACTCCGCGATCCTGATTGGACATCCCTCCGCAATCGCGACCGCATTGCTGCTCGTACCGGTAACGATCGCACTGGCTATCGGCATGAGCGCCTTGGGCCTCAACCGCATTCTGCCATTCGCTGACCTGGCCGTGATCCCGTTCATGGTCGCGATGGTCGCACCCATCACACGCGGCAACATCGTGCGCGGCGTGATCATCGGCACGATCGTTATTGCGGTCGGCCTGATGATCGGCACAGCGCTGGCCCCCTTACACACTGAGGCCGCCATCGACGCTCAGTTCGAGATGCCGGAGGCAGCAACCCAGATCTCCAGCATCTGCGATGGCACCAACCCGCTGACTTGGCTCCTGCTCACCTTCAGCAAGCTTGGCGGCTGGCTCGGCTGGGGCATTGCGGTTGTGGTGTTTGCTGTAGTCATGTACTTGTACAAGAAGAACCCCACTGCGTGGGAAGTCGCCGCCGGTGGCCCCAAGCCGGAGGAGGCCTAGGTAAGCCACTGACGCCGCGGCTCGCCTCGTGACAGGCGGAGATGCTGTTTCGAAGGGGCGCATAGAGCGCACACTCAGGGACCTCGTGCGCCCCTTCGCTAGTATAATATAGGTTGAGAACCCAGGGCAGACTGTGACAATATCATGGATGAACGAGCGGATTTGTTGATACATGTCGCCGGCCTCTATTACGAAGAAGGCCTCACCCAGGCTGAGATTGCACAGCGGATCGGCACATCGCGCTCCACCGTATCTCGGCTGCTGCAAGAGGCACGCGAGGCGGGCTGGGTGGAGATAATCATCCACCACCGCTGGAAGACAGTTCCGGCCGTCGAGCAGGAACTTGCCGCCCGCTTTGCCCTGCGTGGCGTCCGGGTTCTGGCTGGGGAGGACAGGCAACATGATGAGCTGTTACGCGGGCTCGGAGTGCTGGCCGCCGAATACCTGGACGGCCTGATCCAAGATGGTCACATCCTGGGAATCTCGTGGGGGACGGCGATCTATAACACCGTGCAAGCTCTCCGACCCAGGCGCAAAGTCTCGGTTACCGTCGTCCAGATGATCGGGGCCGTGGGCCGAGGCGACCCGCTGATCGATGGGCCTGACCTCGCCCGCTCGTTGGCCCACATCTATGGAGGCGAGTACCGATGCCTGCACGCCCCGCTGGTCGTAGAGGACGCCCGGATAAAGGAGGCCCTCCTCCAGGAACCTCACATCCGCGAGACACTTGCACTGGCACGGCAAGCGGATGTTGCGCTGGTAGGCGTCGGCTCGCCAGTCGCCGAGGTAGCCAGCTTGCTCCGTGCCGGCTATGTGGACATCAAGACGTTGGCCACTTTGCAGGAGCAAGGAGTAGTAGGTGATGTGTGTGCGCGCCACTATGATATCCATGGCAGGGTCCTGGACCTTGACATCAACCGCCGCATTGTGGGCATCGAACTGAAGGATCTACACCGAATCAAAGTCGTGATCGGGGTTGCAGGGGGCAACGGCAAAGCCGAGGCCATCGTCGGTGCACTCCGTGGGCACCACATCAATACCCTGGTGACCGATGAGGCAACGGCACTACGTGTGCTGGAGCTGGACCGACTGGAAAGGGGTACATAAGGATGGGACGCGTGCATCGCTTTGTTGGTACGGCGGACAGCTTCGACTGGGAAGATGTACCGGAGAAAGTCGTCACCGGTCCCGGCGTCGCCGGCGTAAGCGGCAAGATCCTGGTTGGCCCGTTGGATGGCGCACCCAACTTCCGCATACGCTATTTCCGGATCGAACCGGGAGGGCATTCCGCGTTGGAGCGACACGGGCACGATCACGGTGTCTATATTCTTCACGGCCATGGGCGCGTACGCATGGGAGAGGAAGAAGTGGAGGTGTCCCCCGGTGATGCCGTCTATATTCCTGGCTGGGAACTGCACCAGTTCAGCGCCGTAGGGGATGAGCCACTAGGGTTTCTGTGCGTAATCCCAGCAAGACAGGATGTGGAAGTTCATGATTGAGGGTTTTATCCGAGGTATGTTAGGCAGTTGGGGCAGCCGACTGCTGGATCTTATCCTAAGCCATCCCGTCATAGTCTCAGGCATCTTGGCGGCCTGGCTGGGTCTGTACCTGGCTGGACGGCTGCAACTGGCACACATAGAGCGCCAAACAGTCGAGATGGTCACACGCTTGAGCCGTGAGATGATTACCCGCAAGCCGCATATCACGTCCCGAGGGCTTTACCGCAGGATCTACCCCCGCTGGAAAGAGGCCGTACGAGAGTGGGGTTGGTTCATCCCCCACCGGTTTGACCTATGGCCCGTCCCAGTCCGTCCCGAGACAGTCGAGCAGAAGATCCCGCTCTCGGCCCAGTGGATCGCCGAGACGTTGACCAAACATGGGATACAATTGGAGCAAAGCAATAATGACAGACAATCAGCCTGAAGCGAAAAGAGATCAAAGCGAAGCAAGGCATCATTGGATCAATGAGGATCTGGTCATCATACCGATGCAAGCCAACAGCGCTGAGGAGGCCATCGCCCAATTGGGCGCACGGCTCGAGGCAGCGGGACGCGTCAAAGCGTCCTGGGCCCAGGCCGCCATCGAACGAGAGAAGACATTTGCCACCGGGCTTCCCACCCCTGAGGTCGGCGTGGCCATCCCCCACACCGACGTGGACCACGTCCTGCAAGAGGCCATCGCCGTCGGTGTGCTGCAGGAGCCAGTGGCATTTGGTGAGATGGGCAATCCCGATAATACTGTTCCGGTCAAGATCGTCTGCGCTCTGGCCGTGGCGCAATCCGAGCTGCTCGTTACGCTCTTGCAGCAGCTCGTGGAGATGTTTCAGAACCCGGGGGTGCTGACTGCGATCGCAAACGCGCAGACCCCTTCGGAGATCGTCGAGTTATTTGAGCATCATATCCAGATTTAGCTAAGGAGGCGAAACAATGGCTGGTCTTGAGAAACGCGTGCTAGTTGCCTGCGGAACGGCTATTGCCACAGCTACAGTGGTGGCACAGAAGGTCAAGGACATCGCCAAAGAGGCAGGCGTCCCTGTCCAGGTGGTCCAGTGTAAGGCGGCTGAGGTGCGAGGTCGAATCTCGACCTTCAACCCCGATTTCATCGTCGCCACGACCCCGCTCCCCAAGGACCTGGGCATTCCCGTTTTCAACGGTGTGGCATTCCTATCGGGAATTGGCATGGATGACCTGAAGGCAAAGATTATCGCCCAGCTCAAGGGAGAGGAGTAGGTCTGGGTGGCCAGTACAACAGAAGACATGGCACTAAGTGCAGCAAGGAAGCGCGAGCTGCTCCGCCAGATGTATACGATCCGCGCGTTCGAGGAACGGGCAGAGCAGCTCTATGCGCTGGGCAAGGTCCATGGCACGATGCACTTGTCCATTGGCGAGGAAGCCTCCGCAGTCGGCTCTATTGCGGCCCTACGTCCTGATGACCTGATCCTCAGCACTCATCGAGGCCACGGTCATTGTATCGCCAAGGGCGCCGATCTGAACCGCATGATGGCCGAGTTCCTTGGCAAGGAGACCGGCTACTGCCGGGGGCGCGGAGGCTCAATGCACATCGCCGATGTGGCAGGGGGCAACCTGGGCGCTAACGGCGTGGTGGGCGGCGGCCTTCCCATTTCCGTGGGGGTTGGCCTTGCCCTGAGGATGCAGAAGCGCAACCAGATCGTGCTATGCTTCTTCGGCGATGGTGCAGCCAACAATGGCGCGTTCCATGAGTCGCTCAATATGGCCGCCATCTGGAAACTCCCGGTGGTCTTTGTCTGCGAGAACAATCAATATGCCATGTCGCTCTCGGTACACCGCGCCTTCGCTATCGAGCGCATCTCAGACCGCGCGGCGGCCTATGGCATGCCTGGCGTGACCGTCGATGGGAACGATCTGCTGGCGGTATACCAGGCGGTCAGTTCGGCCGCACAGCGCGCCCGCGCCAACCAGGGCCCCACCCTGGTCGAAAACGTCACTTATCGCTGGCGCGGACACTCCAAGAGCGACGCCAACCGCTACCGGACCCGGGAAGAGATCGAGGCCTGGAAGCAAAAATGCCCCATCAGGCGATTCCGGGCACGTTTGATCGAGGAAGGTGTGCTCACCGAAGAAGAAGCCGACAGGCTGGAGCAGGAAGCTCGACAGGCTATCGACGCTGCAGTAGCTTTCGCGGAGGCCAGTCCGGAGCCCAGCCTGGATACCCTCGAAGAAGGAGTATATGCCTGATGCGCGAGTTGAGTTACGCTGAGGCTATCCGGGAAGCGCTCCGGCAGGAGATGGAGCGCGACGAGCGGGTGTTCATCATTGGCGAGGATATTGGCGTCTATGGCGGGGCCTTTGGCGTGACCATGGGGCTGCTGGAGCAGTTTGGCCCAGAGCGAGTAATCGATACGCCGATCAGCGAGCTGGGAATCGCAGGCGCCGTAACCGGGGCCGCTCTGGCAGGCATGCGCCCAGTAGGCGAGATCATGTTCATGGATTTCATCACGTTGGCATCCGAGCAACTGGTGAATCAGGCAGCCAAGATCCGCTTCATGTTCGGGGGACGGGCCACGGTACCGTTTGTGCTGCGAACGCCGGAGGGATCAGGTACCGGTGCTGCTGCACAACACTCACAGAGCCTCGAAAACTGGTTCGTGCACATCCCAGGGCTCAAGGTCGTGGCTCCCAGCACCCCTTACGACGCCAAAGGCCTCCTTATCGCCTCGATCCGGGATGACAATCCCGTGATCTTCATCGAGCACAAGCTCCTGTACAAGACTAAAGGCCCCGTGCCGGAAGAGAGCTACACCGTGCCATTGAGCGTCGCAGAGGTGAAGCGAGAGGGACGAGACCTGACAATCGTGGCGACCTCCATCATGGTGCGCCGTGCCCTTGAGGCAGCGCAGGAACTCAGCCAGGAGGGAATCGAGGTCGAAGTGGTGGATCCTCGCACGCTCAAGCCACTGGATAAGGAGACGATCATCCGCTCCGTGGTCAAGACTGGCCGAGTGTTGATTGTGCATGAAGCATGCAAGACCGGAGGCTATGGCGGGGAGTTGGCGGCCGTCATCGCGGAGAGCGAAGCCTTCGACTACCTCGATGCGCCGATCATGCGTTTGGCTGGCCGGGACATTCCCATCCCCTACAACCGCACGCTTGAATACCATGCTGTACCCCAGGTGGAAAACATCGTCGAAGCTGCCCGGCAGTTGGTGCGGGGGAGGGTGTGACATGCCGATTCCGGTAATCATGCCCAAGATGGAGATGGCCCAGGAGACTGCCACCATCGTGGAATGGCTTAAGCAGGAGGGAGAGCACGTCGAGAAAGGGGAACCGCTGCTCGCCATTGAGACTGACAAAGTCTCCGTGGATGTGGAGTCCCCGGCCACAGGAACGCTGGCCGGGGTACGGGCTAAGGCCGGGGACGTGGTGCCCGTGACGGAGACCATTGCGTACATCCTTCAGCCTGGGGAAAGCTTGCCGCCGGCAGAAACAGCGACAGAGGCAGGGGCACAGCCACCCAAGGCGTTCACCGAACAGGAGCTTGCGGAAGGTCAAAGGCCTTCGACCATATCGACATCCCCGGCCTCTTCTGAGCCCCTCTCCACTGCTGCAACGCCAGTGGCACGCCGACTCGCAGAGGCATACGGGCTGGATCTCGGCTCCGTCATCGGCACAGGACGCGGCGGAAGGATCACGAAGGCCGATGTCGAAGCTGCCCTGGCCGTTCAGGAGACACAGCCCCCGTCGGTAGCGGAGGGCAAGGTCCGTGCCACGCCGGCGGCTCGGCGCCTCGCACGGGAGCGCAATGTGGCCCTGACGGCCATCAGCGGTAGTGGACCGCATGGACGGATCCAGGCTGCTGACGTGCTGGCCTACACTGCAGCCGCACAGCCGATGCAGACGGCTGCTCCGGCGCCCGAGGCCCAGGTGATTCCCCTCACAGGCATGCGGCGCACCATTGCTGAGCGGATGACGCTCAGCTATCAGACAGCCCCGCACATCACCTTGACCATGCGCGCTGTGATGGACGCCTTCGAGGCGCTACGCGCTGAGCTGAATCACGAGGCCGAGGCGACCGAGGGGCCCCATGTTTCGGCGACGGCGCTGCTGGTCAAGGCCGTCGCATGGGCCCTCAGACGGCACCCCTGGCTCAACAGCAGGCTACAGGGTGAGGAAATCCACCTGCTGTCCGACGTCAACGTGGGCGTCGCGGTAGCGCTTGATGAGGGGTTGATTGTCCCCGTGGTGCGTCACGCCGACGAGAAAGGGATAGCTGCCATTGCCGCCGAGATCCATGACCTGGCGACCCGGGCCCGACAGGGCCAGCTCACCCCAGCGGACGTTACAGAGGGTACGTTCACAATCTCTAACCTGGGTCCCCTTGGGGTAGAGCAGTTCACCGCTATCATCAACCCACCCCAGACTGCGATCCTCGCAGTCGGAGCCATTCAGCGAGAACCAGCGGTTGACGAAGAGGGGCACATCGTCGTGCGCCGGATGGCGCATCTCACGCTTTGCGCCGATCACCGTGTTGTGGATGGCGCAGTCGCAGCCCGATTCCTGGTTGACCTGCGACGGATCCTTGAGAAACCATCACTTCTTCTATGGTAGGAGTCACAGATGCCGGAAATTACCATCGTCGTTGACAACGAAGTGGGCC
>CAZHBB010000024.1:0-5003 GCA_964530185.1 uncultured Anaerolineales bacterium | reverse complement strand
TGGTAGGAGTCACAGATGCCGGAAATTACCATCGTCGTTGACAACGAAGTGGGCCTGCACGCCCGCCCTGCCTCACTTTTCGTCCAGACGGCCAAACAGTTCAAATCGGATATCCGCGTCACCCACGGTGAGCGAAAGGCCAATGCCAAGAGCATCCTCAGTGTACTCACGCTGGGGGCCAACCAGGGGGCTGAGATCACCATACATGCCGAGGGCGAGGATGCCGATGAAGCCCTCCAGGCACTCAAGTCCCTGATCGAGAACAACTTCGGAGAGGACTCGTGATGCAGAAGGTGCACGGCATCGCTGCATCGCCGGGGATCGCTATCGGGCCGGCCTTCCGCTTCGAGCGAGCCACGCTGCAGGTGGAGCGACACACCGTTGATGACCCCGAGGCCGAATGGGCCAGGCTGGAAGCCGCCCTGAAAGCTGCACACATTCAGCTTGAGGAGATCTACGCGAAAGCCGTCGCCGAATCCGGGGCTGAGATGGCAGCCATCTTTGAGGCCCAGGCAATGATGCTGGAGGACCCCGAGCTGCTCGACACTCTCCGGTCCGCCATCATCGAACAGCATCACAACGCCGAAGCTGCCCTTGTCGACGCCAGCGAGGCCTATGCCCAGGCTCTGGAGGCGCTCGACGACGAGTATCTGCGTGCCCGTGCCGCTGACGTGCGCGACGTGGCGACCCGAGTACTCCGCGAACTGCTCGGCGTGGCCGAATCGCCAACGGCGGCGTTGGTTATCCCGTCCATCATCCTGGCACGCGACCTGACCCCATCGGACACGGCCCTGCTGGACAAGGCCTTGGTGCTGGGCTTCTGCATCGCCGAAGGGGGGCCCACTTCGCACACAGCGATCCTCGCGCGCGGGTTGGGCCTGCCAGCCGTGGTGGGTGCCGGCCCTGACGTTCTGGCGATCCCCAACGGCACATCCCTCATCCTCGACGGGAGTGAGGGCACCCTGATCGTCGAGCCGTCACCGGAGACGATAACGGCCTATCAGGCACGGCGGACCGCCTTGACAGACGTGATGGCCGAGGCACAGAGCCACGCCGCAGAGCCTGCTGTGACCCTCGATGGACACCGTGTCGAGGTAGTGGCCAACATCGGCAACGTTGAAGGAGCCCATGCCGCTGTGGCCAACGGAGCGGAGGGGGTTGGACTGCTGCGTACAGAGTTCCTCTATCTGGAGCGCGACCACTTGCCCGACGAAGAGGAGCAGTTCAAAGCTTACCGCGCCATCGCCGAGGTCTTTGGGACACGCCCTGTGATCCTCCGTACGCTGGACGTCGGCGGTGACAAGGAACTGCCCAGTTTGACGCTTCCCAAGGAGATGAATCCATTCCTGGGCCTGCGGGCCATTCGGCTGTCGCTGGCCCGACCTGATCTCTTCAAGCCGCAACTGCGAGCCGCACTGCGCGCGGCGGCGGGGCACAACCTCAAACTCATGTTCCCCATGGTCGCCACAGCGCAGGAGATACGCGACGCCCGCGCGATGCTGGAGGCCTGCCGCGCTGAGCTGAGCGCCGAGGGGTTGGCGACGCCCGAACAGCTTGACGTGGGCATCATGGTTGAGATCCCCTCAGCGGCCATCATGGCCGACCAACTGGCCGAGGAGGTTGATTTCTTCTCCATCGGCACCAATGATCTGACCCAGTACACCATGGCCGCCGATCGCACCAATCCCGCCGTCTCCTACCTGGTGTCGGGCCTGCAGCCGGCCGTGCTGCGTCTGATCAAGATGGTCATCGATGCCGCACATGCCCACGGGAAGTGGGTGGGCATGTGTGGTGAGCTGGCCGGAGAGCCATTGGCCATCCCGATCCTGCTCGGACTGGGGCTTGACGAGTTCAGCATGAATCCACCAGCCATTCCCATCGCCAAGCAGATCATCCGCTCCCTATCGCTGGCGGAAGCGCAAACCATCGCAGCGCGCGCATTGGCGCTAGACACACCAGAGGCGATTCAGGAGCTCATCCGGAGCGAGGTCGACGCCCTGGCCGACCTCTAGCCCCTGCGATGGCGTGTGCCACCACGCATCGGCACTCATAGCCGCGTTACGCCGCCGGCAGAGGCGAGTTGTCTTTCGCCTGTCCACAGGAGGGTGGCGAACGAAGTGAGGTTCTAGCACAGGGGCGGACCTATGCGTCTACCCTGCCCCCCATGCTCGCACATTCCATGTCGCAAGCCGTACCTATGCCTGAAGCGTGCTCCTGTCGGCCGATGCATGCCCCTATTACCCGAACATGACACTCCAGGATGTGAGAGAGGGTAGGTAAGTGTGCCTTCTGGCGACGGACAGCACCGGGACTATACTAGTGAAAATCGGCGTCCGGTAGATACGAAGGGAGGGTAGCATCATGGAGAAGCCAGAATCACTCCAGCCAGAGGCAAGCGTCGAGCGGTTGATCGAGACCGCGCGGATGCTGGGCGTGGAGGTGGACGAGACCGACGTCGCCCAGTGGTTGACGGCCATGGCGGCGGCCGACGCAATGGAGGGCGACATTGTAGTGGACGCGCAGGCCGGCATCTTCGGCCACAAGATCACCTTAATCGACTTCGACCGCGAAACTCTGGAGCGCTACCGACAGATTGCCGACATCGTGCAACTGCCTGACAAGCCCAACGTGGAGACGGCGATCAGCCTCTCAGGCAGCGCGGCACAGGGGCGCATCCAGCGCTACCCCGGGGACTGCGACTACTTCGAGCGCGTCAACATTAAGGCAGCGACTCGCGAGGAGGCCTGCAGTATCCTGGGCGATATCATGCGCGAGAAAGCGCTGGCCTTTATGGAAGGCCCTACCTATCGCCTTATCGAGGTCAAGTTTGGTACGTGGAAGACGGATGTGGTGAAGGACGGCAATCACATCACCGCTAACTCTCCCATCTCCTGGCAGCCGGAGGAGGTGCTGGCCGGGAAGATGGAAGTGTTGCGCTCCGACGGGCAACCATGGACAGTGCCCTGGGAGTACGGCCACCAGGACCCTGGTTGGTGCAAGATGGATTGGGTGATCGCCGAACCGGAGCGAGGACGAGTGGTGAACGCCAGCAACATGCTGGATGTGACCTGGGAGGCCCCCAACGGTGACATTGTGCCCCTGGATGGCTTCCTCGACCCCTACTTCCAGGAGGTCTACTTAGAAGCCTCCTCGGTACCCTTGTTCGCCAAGCTCGCGCGGCACGTTTCGCCGCAGGCGCTGAGCGAGTACGTGACCCAGTTGAGCGGCGAGGTCCACAAGTATACCCATGACCACATCAATTACGGTAAGGTCGCCAAGCGGCTCTACAACATCTTCCGCCTCACCGGTCGGCACAACGCTGCCGCGCTGATCCGCGAGATGTTCGATGAGCCCGCCGCTCTCCTGTACCAGGTCTGGTCGCTTCTCGACACATTGGACGATGCCAGCAGTGAGGGCAGTCCTCTCGACACCCACACAGTTGTCAAGCAGGTCGACGAACTGATCCGTAACGTCATCACCACCTGCGAAGGGCCCGAAGAGCAGGAGATCGTGATGGCCCTCCTGCGCCTGCGGGATGATGTCACCGGTTGGAACGAAATGGAGAGCGGAGATCGCCACGAGGTCATCGCCAAATCTCGCGAGAAGGTCGAGGAACTGGTGAACATTTACTTCCGCGAGCGGCTCCTGGCGATCCCCGAGGTCGCTGCGTTTCTGGAGACGCTCCAATAAACGACCTATAACAGACCGTCCCGCCACGTTATACGACCTGGCGGGACGACTGGCTCCGCTCACATCTCGGCATCGCGCGGATCGCGGACGAAGAGCGCCGTCACGACGATCATCGCCACCGTGGCCGCCATGACAAAATACCAGGGATAGGCCGGATCTAGCGCATAGAGGTATCCGCCGAGCAGTGAGGCGAGCATCAAAGGCACGATCACGAGGAAACCCATCGCCGGCCCACCGGTTCCACCTCCGGCTGGGCCCAGCATGATGCCCCCCTGCCCCACCAGCGCCATCACGCGCCCCCGGATCTCCCGTGGGACTACATCCGCCAGCAATGCCGTACAGGCGGGGATCGCCAGCGCAAATGCCATGGCGGTAATCATCCGCAGCACCAACACCATGGCGAGGCTGTGCACCAGCACAAACGTAGGGACACTCACCAGCGAGAGCACCAGTGCCAGGAACAAGGAGCGTGCACGCCCCCAGCGATCCACCAGCAGCCCCGCGGGGATGAACAGAAACACTTTCAGGACCGACTCAACCAGCAGGATCGTGCCCCACTGAGACGGGGAAAGCCCTATCTCATCCAGTGCATACACCACCCAGAACGACCCCGCCACGCCGTTCGCCATGAAACTAAGGATGATCACAACGGTCAGCGCCTTGAGCGCCGTCGGAAAGCGCCGCAGCGTACCCGGGATGGAGACATAGGCATCCTTGACCACCTTGGCCATGTCCCCAAGCTTCAAATCCCCGCCAGACCGGGGCACTTTCTCCTCCAGGAAGCGGAGCTGAATCAACGTCGTGCAGAGATAGAGCAGTAACATCGCGCCATAGAGCAACCGGATGCCCCTGTTGGGCCCGTAACGCTCAATGATCACACCTGCCACGAACGGAGCGAAGACCGCCAGTGTGCTAGAGATGGTATTCATCCAGGCAATGCCCTTGCCTCGATTCTCAGGAGACAACGAGTCAGCGATCAACGAGGACTGGGCCGGAAACAGAAAGACGCCGAAGCCAGACAACAGCCCAGCCACGGCGATGACCTGCCAGGTCGGTGCCAGGACATACAGTAACAGCGTTAACACAAAGTAGAGACCGCCGGCGACGATCAGTTTCACCCGATTAACGTGATCCGACACATAGCCCGCCAGCGGAAAGACAACCAACCCGGCCAGGGGTGCGATGGAGTTGATCAGACCAATCCGGGTCGCATCTCCGCCCAGAGCCAGCACGTACAGCGAGGCGTAGGGGAAAACCATCGCCCGGGCGAAATTGCCCAACAGGTCTGTGATAGAGAAGACCATAACATTGCC
>CAZHBB010000023.1:10566-41344 GCA_964530185.1 uncultured Anaerolineales bacterium | reverse complement strand
AAGGCCATGGTGGAGAACGGACGCCAAGACTTCCTGCGGGAGCCACCGACGCCGGAGCCCACACCGACGCCTGCTCCTTAGGGTGTGCGTTCGGGGCGTTAATGCGGTTGAAATTCTCTGCCGGAAATTCAGAGCACGCGGAGGAGCACCGGGGCGAAATCCCCTACGCTCTCCGCGTGCTCTGCTTTTGTGTGAGATCATCCGGATAATAAACGTGGGCGTTTCGATTTACATCCACTCAGGACGTGCCTGGGTCTCCTCCGGTTCCTTGCGTCCATAGGTAAGCGCCAGCTCGTGGAGGCGTGCGCGAAGCTCTGGCTTGAAATCTTCCAGGGAGAAGCGCCACGTCCAGTTGCCCCCCATGCGCCCGGGGGTGTTCATGCGGGCCTCGGACCCCAGCCCCAGCACGTCCTGCAGGGGCACTACTGCCAGGTCGGAGACAGTCTGATAGGCGAGACGGATGAGGGCCCAGTGGATAGGCTCGGTGGTGGGGCCCAGATAGCGGTGGAGGTTCTCCCGCTCCGCCTGCTCCCGGCTTTGATACCACCCTACAGTGGTGTCATTGTCGTGTGTGCCGGTGTAGATCACGCTGTTGGGCTCCAGGTTGTGGGGCAGGTAGGGATTGGTGGCATCGGTGGTGAACGCGAACTGGAGGACGTTCATGCCGGGCAGTTCAAACTTCCTGCGCAGCTCGATGACGTCCGGCGTGATGTGTCCCAGATCTTCCGCGATGATGGGTAAGTCCCCCAGGGCCTCCCGCAGGGCCTCGAAGAAGGCTGCGCCGGGCCCGGGCTCCCAGCGGCCATTGACCGCAGTGGGCTCGCCGGCCGGGATGGACCAGTAGGCGGCAAATCCCCGGAAGTGATCCAGGCGCACGATATCCACAGTCGTGAGGGTCTGGGAGAAACGGCGGATCCACCAGTGGTAGTTCTCCCGCGCCACCGCCTCCCAGTCGTAGATTGGGTTCCCCCAGAGCTGACCCGTGGGGCTGAAGTAGTCGGGCGGGACGCCGGCGACCCGCGTGGGCAGCAGGTTCTCGTCCAGGTGGAAGAGATCAGGATGGGCCCACACGTCTACGCTGTCGTAGGCCACGAAGATGGGGATATCCCCGATGATCCGGATGCCCTGCTGGTTGGCGTAGCGCTTCAGAGCGCCCCATTGGCGGAAGAACTGGAACTGGAAGTAGCGTTGGGCAAAGACCATATCGTCCAGCCGAGCCCGCCAGGCGTCCAGGGCCGTCGGCTCCCGCGTCACCAGCTCTCGCTCCCATGTGTTCCAGACCGCGCCGCCGTGAGCCTGTTTGAGGGCGATGAAAAGGGCGAAGTCCTCTAACCAGTCGGCGTTCTCCTGGCAGAAACGTTCGAAGGCCTCCCGACGCTCTCCGTGCTCCTGGGCACGGAAGGTGCGCGCGGCCCGCTGTAAGATTGCAGTTTTGAAGGAGATGACCGGGCCAAAGTCCACGCGGTCCTCTGGGAAAGAGGGAGCTTCGGCCAGTTCCTCCGATGTGATGTCTCCTTCCTCCACCAGGGCGCTCAGGTCGATGAGGAGGGGGTTGCCTGCCATGGCCGAGAAAGACGCATAGGGGGAGTCCCCATAGCCGGTCGGTCCCAGCGGCAGGATCTGCCACAGGGTCTGCCCGCTCTCGCTCAGCAGATCGATAAAGGTATAGGCTGCGGCGCCGAGTTCACCGATGCCTACCCCCCCGGGAAGCGATGTGGGGTGCATCAGAATACCAGCCGCACGTTTAAAGCGCATCGAGCCCTCCTCTGGTCACACTAGGGTGACCTGGTGATGGTTCACAATCCTTCCGATACCATGATCATCCTGTCTCAGACACGGGGGACTCTCATCTCCGGGCCCCACGGTGAACGGTCCCGTGTCCTGTCTCTGGGTCGAGTGAAAGAGCAGTTGGGTGCGGGCGCTCAGTCTCCCAGATCGATAGTCACTTCACGACCAAGCTCCTGGCTGCGATAGATGCCGTCTAGGATAGCCTGGACGTAGAGGGATTCCTCCGCCGGCACAGGTGAAGGCAGCCCGCGCGCTACGGCGTCGGCAAAGGCCACACATTCCAGGGCGTGGGGTTCCATAGTGTTGGCGGTGAGCTTCAGGGTACGGTTGATGAACTGGCGCGTTTGGTAGTTGGTGCCCATGAATTTCGCCTGGGGCCATTCACAGCCGCCCTCTGTGCCATAGAGCCAGATGTGAGCGTCATCACCCTCGGTATCGTGGTGGAGCAGCCAGCTTACCTCCAGTATCAGGGTGGCGCCGTCTTCAAAGCGCACGAAGGCTGCGGCAAAGTCCTCCACGTCCATATCCTGCGGGATGGGCTTCCGTCCCCAGGCTGAAAAAGCCCCTGGATGGTGGGCCAGCTCCGCGCGGGCCACCCCGCTGACGGCCACGGGCTTGGGATGGCCCATCAGCCACAGAGTGAGATCGAGGATGTGGACTCCGATGTCGATGGTGGGCCCGCCGCCGCTGTGCCGTTTGTAAAGGAAGGTGGGACGCACAGGCACACCGCCGCGTCGCAGGATCCAGCTCCGCGCGTGGTAGATCTCGCCCAGGGCTCCTGTGTCGATTTCGTCCTTGACGGCCTGGGAGACGCCCCGGAACCGCTGGTGTTGTGCAGTCATGAGCAGCTTACCCGATCGGTCACGAGCAGCGATCATCTGGCGGATCTCCGCCGGAGTGGGTGCCAGGGGCTTCTCGCAGATGACATGCTTCCCCGCATCCAGGGCTGCGATGACCTGGGGGGCATGGTACATGTTGGGGATGCACACGTCGACGATGTCCACCTTTGGGTCATGGACCAGTTCCAGCGGATCGGTGGTCAGGCGTGTGATGCCGTGAGCCTCGCCCCAGCGCTCGAGGGTCTCAGGGTTGATGTCACACCCGGCCACGATCTCGGTGTGTTCCGAGGCCTCCCAGCCGGGAATGTGAGTATGGGCAATGCCACCAAGCCCAATGATGCCAACGCCAAGTCGTTCAGCCATATCTCTATGCCTCCAAGGTTTGAATCTGCCGAAAGCGGGCACTTTCCCCTGGGAGTGTAGGGCAAGTGACTGTAAGTGCAAACCAGGAGTATGAAAATGGGCACACCCTGTGTTTTCACCGAGGCTGATTGCCGTTTTGGGCCGGTGTCGCTAAAATAGCCCCCAGGCTATCTACACGAGGAGGGGTTTCATGGTCGCTTTCCTGATGAGGTTCCCACCGGTCATCCAGGCTCTGATGGGTACGGTGTTTACCTGGTTGGTGACAGCCCTGGGGGCGGCTGGCGTGTTTCTGACCAAGGAGATGGATCGTCGGCTCTTGGATGTCATGTTGGGCTTCGCCGGGGGGGTGATGCTCGCAGCCAGCTATTGGTCACTTTTGGCACCGGCCATTGAGATGTCGGCGGATTCTGGAGTGCCTCAATGGGTACCGGCCGCGGTCGGCTTTCTCCTGGGAGGGGCTTTCCTGCGTCTGATTGATCGTGTTCTGCCCCATCTTCACATCGGTGAGAGTAAACCTGAGGGATTGCGTGTAACGTGGAAGCGTGTGACGTTGCTGGTGCTGGCGATCACCCTCCATAATTTTCCCGAGGGGCTGGCGGTCGGTGTGGCCTTCGGGGCTGTGGGCGTGGGTTTCCCCGGCGCCTCCCTTGTGGGGGCCATGACCCTGGCGCTGGGTATCGGCATTCAGAACTTCCCTGAGGGGCTGGCGGTCGCCATGCCCCTGCGGAGGGCTGGCGTTTCCCCAGGCAAGAGTTTCTGGTATGGTCAACTTTCAGGGGTGGTCGAGCCGGTGGCAGGCGTCCTGGGGGCATCGGCTGTGTTGCTCTTCCGTCCTTTGCTCCCTTATGCGATGGCCTTTGCCGCCGGGGCTATGGTCTTTGTGGTGGCTGAGGATCTGATTCCAGAATCGCATCTGGAGGGCAATGTGGATCTGGCGACTATGGGGCTGATGCTTGGGTTTGCGGTGATGATGATCCTCGATGTGGCGTTGGGATGAGACTTTTGTGGGAGGATCAGGGAGACGGGCCTTATGGTCCATAAGATTTTGGTCGTCGATGATGAGTTGGAGATCGTGCGGGTCGTGCGCAGCTACCTCGAAAGGGCTGGCTATCAGGTCGTGACTGCGACCAATGGCCGTGAGGCACTGTTCGTTGCCCGTCATGAGAGGCCAGCGCTGGTGGTGCTGGATTTGCAGATGCCGGAGATGGACGGCCTGGAGTTCACGCGCCGCCTTCGTGCAGAGCAGCCGGACGTGGCCATCATTATGCTGACGGCGCGGGTGGAGGAGATGGACCGTGTGCTGGGTCTGGAGTTGGGGGCTGATGACTATGTGACCAAACCCTTCAGCCCCCGTGAGTTGGTGGCACGGGTGCGGGCCGTGTTGCGTCGCCTAGAGCGCCCTGTGAGCGGCCCCGAGATATTGGAGATGGGCGACCTGCGATTGGATCAGGAGCGACATGAGGTGCTCAAGACCGGGCAACCCGTTGACCTGACGCCGACCGAGTTCAAGCTGCTGGCGACTCTCATGGAGAGCCCTGGGCGGGTGTTCACCCGCGCAGAGCTGTTGGAGGCTGTTCAGGGCGTGGCGTTTGAGGCCTATGAGCGGACGATCGATGTTCATATCAAGAATCTGCGGCGCAAGATAGAGGACAATCCCGGGCACCCGCATTACATCGAGACGGTGCGTGGGGTTGGGTATAGGTTTAGCGATCGATGAACCTCCTTCAGAAGTGGTTGGTCGCCTTTGTCGTGGTGATCGCTGTGGCTGTGATCACTGTGGCCCTCGTCGCTGGCTATCGTGCGGAGTCTGAGTTTCGGCGTTATGCGGTGCTCTATAGTGGGCCTGCTGAGATGGTGGCTGAGAGTCTGCTCGCCTATTATGATGAGCATGGAGGCTGGTCCGGCCTGGATCAGGCGTTGCCCGAGCTGGCGGTGATGGGGCGGGGACACGGCCGGCAGGGCGGGGGCCGAGCCGGGTTTGGTGCCCCAGGCGACATGGCGTATTGGGTGGCCGACGCCCGTGGGATTGTGGTCGCTAGCACGGATGGGATGCCGGTGGGGTCGCAGCTTGGAAGAGCGGAGCGATCGGTGGCCCGCGCTCTGGAGAGGGACGGCGAGCTCATCGGCTATCTCGGGATCTCAACGGTGGGGGGGATGGCCGCTGCTCTTGACGCACCAGCCGCCGGTTACATCACACGACTGCGTACTGCTTTGGTCCTTGGGGGGCTGCTCGCCTTCCTGGTTGCCCTGGTGGTCGCCGTACTGCTGACGCGAAGTATGGTCTCCCCGTTGCGGGCCCTGATGACGACGGCCCAGGATGTCGCTCAAGGACAGTTTGAGGCCCGAGTGCCTGTCAGGGGGCGGGATGAGATCGCCAGGTTGGCCGAGGCGTTCAATCAGATGGCTGCCAGCCTGGAACAGGCGGAAGCAGCGCGTCGTGCTCAGACAGCGGATATCGCCCACGAGTTGCGCAACCCCCTGGCGGTGTTGCAGAGTTCGCTGGAGGCCTTGGCCGATGGGATCTATGAGCCCACGGCGGAGAATCTGACGCCTGCCCTGGACCAGGTGCGAACCTTGAACCGTCTTGTGGAGGATCTGCGCACCCTGGCCCTGGCTGAGGCAGGGCGGCTTAGCCTGGACCTTCAGCCTGTAGATCTTGGTGTCTTGGTCTCTCGGATGGCCGAGTCGTATCAAGGGGCATTCCGGGAGAAGCAACTTACGTTACAGGTGACGGTATCGCCTTCCCTGCCCCGTGTCCTCGCCGATTATGCACGGTTGACGCAGGTGATAAATAACATCCTGCTCAATACCCTGCGCTACGTGCCGTCGGGAGGATATGTGCACCTCGCCGTAGAGCCCGAGGGTGGAGGTATCAGGACCTGCGTCATTGACAACGGGCCAGGTGTGCCCGCTGACCAATTACCCCGGCTGTTCGATCGCTTCTGGCGTGGAGAGCCCTCACGGAGCCGGGCCACAGGCGGGTCGGGCCTGGGCCTGACGATCGCACGCCAGATCATCGAGGTGCATGGAGGCCGCATCTGGGCGGAGGAAACACCCGGCGGCGGTCTGACCCTATGCTTTTGGCTCCCAGTCGCTGGTTGAGCCTGGATAAAGGTTCTTAGGGTGCGCTATGGTGTCTATTGAGGTAGGAAGGGTTTCCCTGTATTTCCCCATTGCAGATCCCTACTCTATAGTAACTGGCGTGGATCAGGCAGGGTCCCAGGTGTCAACAGATTCAGCACGCCTACAAACCCCTCAGCACTCAGGGCGGTGGGCTTCACCGCACGCAGGCGCTGGAGGGCGGTTGCAGGTGCAACGCCCTGGTATACGATGAGGTAGCCAGCGAGGATGGCGCCCGTTCGATCCTGCCCGGCGTGACAGTGCACCAGGGTGGGATTACCGGCGGTCAATTGCTCGTGGATGAAGGCCCAGACAGGCAGGGCCTGATGGATGAAGGCCTTCTGCATACCTTCCGAGTAGAGAATAACGGGAGGGAAGGCTGCCCGATAGTGGATGAACCCGTAAGGCTCCAGGTCTTCGACGGGCTCCTCGGTTGCCAGGGAAACGATCACCCGTAGCCCGGCTTGGTAGAGCTCCTCCGGGTTCCACGGATATAAAGTTGGCCCAGGTCGGCCAGCAAGCAGTCGATCGATGACCCAGTAAGTATAGCGCACGGAGGTGATTTTACTCTTTGGCCTGAGAACGTCAACGCATTCTTTTTTGAGTGGTGGAGAGGTGAGTATGGGTGGGTGCTTTTGCCAGTTTCTTGCCCAAAGGTGAACAGTTGCCAGGGAGGAAGAGATGCACGCACGAGAGATCGATGTGCTTGATACCCCCGCTGTGGTAGTGGATCTGGAGCGCGTAGAGGCGAACATCCTCCGGTTGCAGCGGCTGCTCGACGACGTGGGTGTTGCCAACCGTCCCCATATCAAAACGCATAAGATCCCGGAGATCGCGCGTCAGCAGGTGGCTGCGGGCGCGATTGGCATTGCCTGCCAGAAGGTGAGCGAGGCTGAGGTGATGGTGGGGGCGGGGCTGGAGGATATCATGATCCCCTACAACATCGTGGGGGAGGTCAAGCTCCAACGATTGATGGAGCTGGCGCGGCGGACGCACCTCAGCGTCACGGCGGACTCACCGTTCACGGCGCGGGGTTACAGCGGAGCGGCTCAGAAGGCGGGGCTAGAGTTGGATGTGCTGGTGGAGTTCGACACCGGAGGACATCGTTGTGGCGTGCAATCCCCTGCCGAGGCAGCGGAGACGGCGCGTCTCATTGACCGTCTCCCCGGGCTGCGCTTTGCAGGTTTGATGACGTTCCCTCATAATGCCTACAGTGATCTTTTCGTGCGAGAGACACGGCGTCTATTGGCCGGGGAGGGCCTGGATGTCCGCTGTGTGAGCTATGGGGGGACGCCTCAGATGTGGCAGATTCGCCAGCGCACGGAGGCCACCGAGTACCGTGCGGGCACCTATATCTACGGCGACCGGGCTACGATCCGCTCTGGCGCCATGACGGCGGCGCAGTGTGCGCTGCATGTCATCGCGACAGTAGTCAGCCGCCCCACTGCTGACCGTGGCGTGCTCGACGCCGGCAGCAAGACCCTCACCTCCGACCTGCTGGGCTTCGATACCTACGGCCTGATCCTGGAATATCCCCGGGCGCATCTCTATGCGCTGTCGGAGGAGCATGGCCATGTCGACTTCTCCCAATGTCGCCGCAAGCCCGAGATCGGCGAGCGGGTGACCATCCTCCCGAACCACGTCTGCCCGGTCAGCAACCTGGTCGATGAGGTGATCGGCATTCGGCACGGGCGCGTCGAGGTGCTGTGGCCTGTCGCTGCCCGTGGCAAGGTGCGCTAGGTCTCTTCCTCGTTGGGCGCCTCAGGGACGGGTGCCGCATCCTGGAAGGTGGTGAGCAGTGTGCGGGCGAAGACGAGGTAGCCTGTATGGGCCACCATGCGGTCGAAGGGGCGCAGTCTGGCGGCTACAGGTTTGTACGGCCGGAGCAGAAGCTCTTGAACTTCCATGAAGCCGAATGGGTGGACTTCCAGATGACGCAGCAGGGCCTGAACCTGGTTCACCGTAGGGAGGAGGGAGCAGAAGAATCCGCCGCCGCGCAGGGCAGCGTGAACCTGTTCCAGGTAGAACCACGGCTCGCGCACATCAAGGATGGCCGCGTCGAGGTTCGTCTCGTCAAAGCCCTCCTGGATGTCGCGCAACTTGAACGTCACGTAACGGTCCCAGCCGACGCGCGCCAGGTTTTTGCGGGCCAGGGATTGCATCTCCGGGCGTACCTCATAGCTGTAAACGTGCCCGTAGGGTTGAACCATCCGGGCCAGGGCCAGGGTCAGCCCGCCGCTGCCGGTGCCGGCCTCCAGCACATGGGTGCCGGGGCCAATGTTCATCTTCATCAGCATATAGCCGATTTCCTTGGGGTAGATGATCTGGGTGGCGCGACGGATGTCTCGCACCAGGTCGTCCAGTGAGGGAGCCAAGATGAGATAGGGGTAGCCCATGTGAGTGGTCACTGTGCTGCCCCAGGGTTGCCCAATCACCTCGTCGTGAGAGATCACGCCATGATGCGTCTGATAGACCTGTCCCGACTCCATGCGGACGATGGCTGACTTCCTGTCGCTTCCCACCAGCAGGACCAGGTCCCCGGCTCGCACACGGCTGTGCCGTGTGCCTTCGTTTGGCTCGGTGTCGGCGTTCAAAATCTTCCTTGGTGTGAACGGTTATGGTTATAAATGGAAAAAAGCTTTCCCAAACGCGGCAAAGGCATTATAATCGGGATAGGATGCCCAGCAACCCAAGAGGACACGTCGATGAGCAACGGTGAGATTGATCGCATGGCTATAGCCATTGTCGACGGCGGACAGTCGAAGGATCTGCTTCGGGCACTGAACGCCCGCCATTTCCCTGCGACGGTGATCGACGCAGTGGGTGGCTTCTTACATGAGGCCAAGGTGACGCTGATCGTTGGACTCTCTCACGAACGCTTGCAGGAGTTCTTTGCAGTGGTCCGGGAGACGTGTCCCAGCCGCACCCGGTATATGCCGATGGGTGTTGAGCTCTCCCTCTCCCCCGGGTACCCTATGATGATTGAGGTGCGTGTGGGGGGCGCCGTCGTGTTTGTGGTACCTGTCGAGCGTTTCGTGCAGTTATAAGGAGAGAAAGGGCCATGAAACTGGTGGTTGCCATTATTAGAGATACCGATGCAATGGATGTGTCTGATGCTCTGGTCGAGAATGATTTCCGTATGACGCGGGTGGCGAGCACAGGCGGCTTCCTGAAGCGCGGTTATGTGACCCTGCTCATCGGTGTCGAAGAGGAACGGCTTGAGTTGCTGTTTGCGACGATCAAAGCGGCCTGTCGCCCCCCAGAGAACCCCAATGAGCACAAGGCCACGATCTTCGTCCTGCCTGCAGAGGACTTCGTCCAGTTAGGTTGACTGGGGAGGATGGAACGGTGGCCGATCAGCCTGAACAACGTGCATATCATGGTGACATCCGCCCCCGTGATCTGGCGCGGGCTCTGGTCCTCCGCTTTAATGGAGGGGAGACCAAGGCCCATTGGCTTGAGGGTGAGGGGGGACGCGCCATGGTGCAGGTGCAGAGCCGTCGGGTCGAGCCTGGGGACCCGACGACTGCGGTCACGGTCCACATTGCGCCCACCAAGACCGGAGTGGTTGTCTCGGTAGGCGAGCAGAAGATCATGGGTGTGGCCGCGGATATGGCGCGTGCCGGTGTGCAGGCGTGGATCAATCCGCTGCGTCTTCTTGGGGAGCTGGACGACATCGCCAGGAATGTGCGCTGGCTGGGTCTCCGCTCGGAGATCTGGAAAGCTGTGGATGAATACTGCCGCGCTCAGGGGAGCGTCCAAGGCGCGGCGACGATTTTGACCCACGTTGTCTGCCCTTATTGTGGCACCCCCAATGATATTGGTGAGGCCAACTGCAGGGCCTGTGGAGCGCCCCTGGCGGACGCGCAGCCCATTGTTTGCGGGCGGTGTGGCTTCCTGAATGAACCCCATGCGCAACGGTGTGTCAACTGTGGCGCCAAGTTGCAGTAAGGGACTCCAGGGCTTGCCGAGCCGGAATCGGCGTAACGTGTCGCCTGTCGGTGCATCAGTTGTGCAGGCGGCATCGCCTGGGTGATCAAATCCGATGACCAGCAAGCTGTCGGAGAGGCTTGGGCGCTCATGAGCTACGTGTGGCTGAGGAGGTGGACAGCTTGATGGAGAGGTCCCGACCAAAGATCCGCGTGTTGATAGCCAAACCTGGGCTGGATGGTCATGACCGGGGGGCCAAAGTGGTGGCGCGTGCGTTGCGGGATGCCGGGATGGAGGTGATCTACACCGGCTTGCGTCAGACGCCCACCATGATCGCAGAAGCCGCGTTGCAGGAAGATGTGGACGTGGTGGGGCTCTCCATCCTCTCTGGCGCACACATGGCGCTGATCCCTCGAGTGCTCAGGGCTTTGAAGGAACGGGGACTGGAGGATCTGCCGGTTTTCGTGGGCGGGATTATCCCTCCTGATGACGCTGAGGCTCTGAAGGCTATGGGAGTGTGGGAGGTCTTTGGGCCCGGCACTGAGACTCAGGCTGTGGTGCAGGCTATTCAGGAGAGCCTTCAGGCCCGAACTGTGCATGACTGATCTGCCCCTCGATGCCGATAATCGGAAGCTGTGGGATCAGGCCCGCGTCGGGAACCGGCGTGCTATCGCCCGGCTCCTGACCCGCCTGGAAGCTGGCGGGTCTCAGGGACAGGCGCTCCTGGCTGCCCTGTTGCCTCACGCGGGTCAGGGCTATGTGATTGGGTTCACCGGGCCTCCCGGTGTGGGTAAAAGTACCCTGATCGCGCGGACGGCTCGCCTGCTGCGTGAGCGTGCGGCTCCCATCGCCATCGTGGCGGTGGACCCCACTAGCCCCTTCTCGGGTGGTGCATTGCTGGGTGATCGGCTGCGGATGCGCGAGCTTGTCAGCGACAGCGACTTTTTCATCCGCAGTATGGCCTCCCGTGGACATCCTGGGGGGATAGCCCACGCCACACAGGACGTGGTCATGGCGCTGGATGCGTTGGGGTTCCCGCTGATCCTGGTGGAGACAGTGGGGGCAGGACAGGCTCAGGTCGATGTGGCCCAGTTCGCACATACGGTTGTCCTGGTGGAGGCACCAGGGATGGGTGATGAGATTCAGGCCCTCAAGGCTGGCCTGACAGAGGTCGCTGACATCATCGTGGTCAATAAAGCCGACCGTCCTGATGCGAAGCGAACGGTGCAGGCCATCCGTGCGGCGCTTCTGGGTACAGTGCGGGCAGGCGAACGGCTCCATCATCCCCTGGCAGATGCCCTCGATATCCCGCAGGCCGGGGGGGCCTGGGTGGTGCCTGTCCTGGAGGTCAGTGCGCTCGATGGACAGGGTCTCGATGAGCTGATCTCTGCGCTGGCCTTGCACCGTGACTACCTGGTGACCCACCATCGCTGGGCGGCGCACCATAGGCGGTGGGTGCGCTTACAGATCGAGACGTGGTTACAGCGCCGCATATGGGCCCTGGTTCAGACCCATCTCGATAAAGGAGCGCTGGACCGTGCGGTGGCTGCGGTGATGGCGCAGGAGGCAGATTTCACTGCCGTAGCTCAGGCCCTGCTGGAGGATATGTTAACACGGCTTAGATCATCGGACTGACCGTCTGCTGTCTGGAAGGGCCTCTGCAATGTGTGTGTAGGGTGAGGGGCGTGGCTGCACGCAGCTATCGTTGACATCGGGCCACCTGAGGTGTCCCGGCCTCGGGCGACCATACCTGCACTATGAGGAGGGGGATATGAGTGATGGCACGGCCTACGGCGATATCGTGCTGTATGGCGGCACCGGATCTCCAGAGTTGGCGTCCCGGATAGCCCGTCGTCTGAGCCTGGAGCTGGCACCACGCGAGGTGATCATATTTCCTAACAGCAACCTCTTCGTTCGATTGGGCTCCAGCGTGCGGGGGCAGGATGCTTTCATCATCCAGACGACCTCAGCCCCTACCAACGATAACCTGATGGAGTTGCTGATCTTCATTGACACCCTGAAACGGGCCTCGGCCGGACGTGTGACGGCCGTGGTCCCCTACCTTGGCTATGCGCGCTCCGACAAGAAGGACCAACCCCGCGTGCCTATCACAGCTCGCCTGGTGGCGGATATGATCCAGATCGCTGGGGCCGATCGCTATATCACTCTGGACCTGCATTCGGGTCAGATCCAGGGGTTTTTCAGCATCCCCGGTGATGTGATCACTGCCTTCCCGCTCCTCGCCGATTACATGCGGCAGAAGGATCTGGAGAATGCCGTGGTGGTGGCGGCCGACCTGGGGTTTGCTAAGAAGGCGAGGACCTTCGCCACGGAGTTGGGGCTGCCGGTGGCCTTTGTGGAGAAGCGACGGGTGGATACCCGTACCGAGGCCCTGACTGTCATCGGCGAGGTCAATGGGAAGGATGCCATTATCGTCGATGACGAGGTGGATACGGCCGGGACCATCTGTGACGCTGCGCGTGCCCTTGCCGAGGCAGGCGCGCGTGATATTTACGGTTGCTTCGTCCACGCGCTCTTCTCCGGCTCCGCTGTCGATCTCCTGCGCCAGCAGCCGTTCAAAGAACTGGTCACGACGGACTCCGTCCCGTTGTCGCCAGAGAAGTGGCTGCCTAACCTGACGGTGATTTCAGTGGCGCCGTTGTTGGCTGGGGTGATCGAGCGCGTCCATGCCGGGCGGAGTGTCGGCGAGATGTTCGCGCCCTATCACGGCTACAGTTGAGTGCGCCACTGTCACCCCCTTCCACGGTTTTCAGGGCCCAGGGGGATGGGAGTCCACAGTTTTCACCACGGCATGCTCGCTACACCGATAAAATGGTGAACAATTGCCCTCGTTGGAGCACAGGCCACCGATGCTCTCAAATACCGGCTGTCTGGTCTATGTCTATGCCCTCCCGCAGGGCTCTGACGAATGTGTAGGCTGCCTCTTCGGCGTCGGGCGCGGCTTTGATGTTCCGGAGTAGGGCACTCCCGACGATAACACCGTCGGCCAGACGTGCCACTTGTGCAGCCTGGATGGGTGTGCTGATGCCGAATCCCACAGCCAGGGGGCTGTCGGTGGCCGCGCGCACTCGACGGACAAAGGCTTCAAGCCCAGGGGCAAGATGACCACGCGCGCCGGTCACGCCGATCAGGGAGACCAGGTAGATAAAGCCCCGTGAACGCTCCGCCACCGCACGGATGCGGGCTGGGCTTGAGGTGGGGGCCAGGAGGAAGATGAGATCGAGGCCCACGGCGTCGAACAATGCCTGGGCTTCGTCTGCCTCCTCGGGGGGTAGATCAGGGATAATCAGTCCATCGACCCCCGCGGTGGCTGCGGCGGTTGCGAACTCTGCCAACCCGAAGGCGAGAAGAGGGTTGAAGTATCCCATTAGGATGAATGGCGTGTCAATACCCTGCGCCCGCAAGGCTGTCACCTGTGTCAGGCACTGGTGGAGGGTGATGCCGTTCTCCAAGGCCCGCTGCGATGCGTCCTGGATTGTCGCTCCATCGGCCAGTGGATCGCTGAAGGGCACGCCCAACTCGATGAGATCGGCTCCAGCCTCGATGAGACGTGGCACCAGGGTCAAGGCGCTCTTCGAGGAGGGAAAACCCACGGTAAGGAAGGGCATCAGGGCAGTACGGCGTTGTGCTCTCAATCTCTGGAAGGTCCTGTGGATACGGTGCATGATCTGGGTCTCTCCCTCGGTCTAGAGTCGATCTCCCAAGACTCGGGCTACCGTCGGCATGTCCTTGTCGCCACGGCCACTGATGTTGACGATGATCAGGTCTTTGGGCTCCATTTGGGGAGCACGCTTGATGACCTCCGCCACGGCATGGGCGCTTTCGAGGGCTGGGATGATGCCTTCCAACTGGCTCAGTTGCTGCAGGGCATGCAGGGCCTCACCGTCTGTGGCATAGGTGTAGCTGGCTCGACCGAGTTCGCGCAGCCAGGCGTGTTCGGGGCCAACCGCGGCATAGTCTAGCCCGGCGGAGATGCTGTGGGTCAGCGCGATCTGCCCGTCGGGGTCCTGCAACACATAGGTTTTGGTCCCATGCAGCACTCCCAACCGACCCTGGAGAGGGTCGGCAAAGCGGGCCGCATGACGGCCACTCTGGAGACCCTCGCCGCCTGCTTCAACGCCCACCATCGCCACTTCCTCATCTTGCAGGAAGGGGTGGAAGAGACCGATAGCGTTAGAGCCGCCCCCCACACAGGCGATAAGCAGGTTGGGAAGGCGCCCCTCAGCATCCAGGATCTGTTGGCGTGCCTCCAGTCCGATGACAGATTGAAAGTCCCGCACGATGCGTGGATAGGGGTGAGGCCCCAAGGCTGAGCCCAGCAGATAATAGGTCGACTGGACGTGGGTGACCCAATCCCGGATAGCTTCGTTGATCGCGTCTTTCAGGGTGCGGCTGCCGCTGTCAACGCCGCGCACCTCTGCGCCCAACAGCCTCATACGGAACACATTGAGTTCCTGGCGCGCCATGTCCACTGTGCCCATGTAGATAACGCACTCCAGCCCCAGTAGCGCACATACCGTTGCTGTGGCGACGCCGTGCTGGCCCGCCCCGGTCTCGGCGATGATGCGGTGTTTGCCCATCCGTTGGGCCAGCAGCGCCTGTCCCAATGCGTTATTGATCTTGTGCGCTCCGGTGTGCGCCAGGTCTTCGCGTTTCAGGTAGATCTTCGCCCCTCCGAGCGCGGCACTGAGGCGATAGGCGGGTGTCAGCGGCGTGGGCCGTCCGGCGTACTCATGGAGCAGCCTGCTCAACTCGGCGTGAAATGTGGGGTCACGACGTGCTTCCTCGTAGGCTGTGTCCAGCTCATCCAGGGCGGGGATGAGAAGTTCGGGTACAAACCGTCCTCCAAAAGGCCCATAATAGGGCCCGTCGGACAAAGGTATGTCTTGAGCGCTGCTATGTGTTATCACCATGACAATCTCCGATCATCGGCTGCTACTAAGCTGCATCCCCTGGCGGGTCGCAGTGTCTGCCTCTCTCACGGCCTGGATAAAGGCTCGTATGCGGGCGTGATCTTTGTGACCGGGGCGACGTTCTACACCGCTGGAGACATCAACTCCCCAGGGGTGCACCTGCGAGATCGCCAGGGCGACGTTGGTGGGGTTCAGACCTCCCGCAAGCAGAAGGCGGTAACGATGGGCCAATCCGGCTGCGATGCCAAGATTACCGAGCCGGCCGGTGCCACCCTGCTGTGTTGGATGGTAGGTATCGATCAGGAGTTGGGGCTCACAACCTCGTAGTATCGGCCTGGCCAGGATATAGGTCTGGGCTGTCTGCAGCGCCTCGTCCAGCGTGCGTGGCCGGATGGCCTTGAAAGCGTATGGTGAGAGAGCGGCGAGGAGTGCAGGAGGCTCGGAGCCATGTAGTTGGAGTAGGTCAAGACCGACCTGCTGCCTGATCTGCTGGACGACCTCCGGGCTGGCGTCGACGAAGACCCCCACGAACTTCGGTGCTCTGGCGCCCAAAGTGGCGCGAAGCGTCTGTGTGATGTGCTGGGCCTGTGCGGGTGGGACATAGCGTGGGCTCCTGGGGAAGAAGATGAAGCCTAGCATATCGGCGCCGGCCTCTGCCGCGCAGCTCGCATCCTCTAACGTGGTAAGGCCACAGATCTTGACACGGGTCATAATGTCACCTGCTCGCGTTGGGTGGGCTCTGCCGCTAAATGAGGAGTAGGCCTCCGACCTGCCTCCACCAGTTGCCGTACTACAGGCTCGGGATCCGCCGTGGTCACCAGCGCCGACCCAACCAGCGTCGCGTGTACCTGAAGCGCTGCCAGGCGTGAAACATCCTCAGGGGTTGCTACACCGCTCTCGGCAACGACGATTACATCGGGTGGTACGAGAGGGCGCAATGTCTCGGTGGTCTTCAGGTCCACCCTGAATGTGCGCAGGTCGCGGTTGTTGATCCCGACGATCAACGGTGGGCCATTGCGGGGCAGCGCAAGCGCCTGCATGAGTTCCTCCTTCGAGTGCACCTCCACCAGTGCCTGCATGCCGAGATCCAGGGCCAACGCTCGAAGCGGCTGGAGTGTGGGGCCGGGCAGTGCGGCTGCGATCAGGAGGATGGCATCGGCGCCGACGGCCCGGGCCTCATAGACCTGGTAAGCGTCCAGAATGAAATCTTTGCGCAGTACCGGCAACTCTACGGCCGCACGGACGGCCCGGAGGTCCTGAAGCGTCCCCTTGAAGAACTTGCGGTCGGTCAACACGCTGATGGCTGCTGCACCGCCGGCGGCATAATGTCGAGCTTGACGCGCTGGATCAAGATCAGGCGCCAGCCAGCCCTTGCTTGGGGAAGCCCGCTTGACCTCCGCGATCAACGAGACGCCCGGTGCGTTCAGAGCGGCAGCCAGATCTCGGGGCGGAGTCTGTCGTGCCGCCTCTGCTTTCAGCGCTGCAAGGCTTTGGGCAGCTTTGGCCTCGGTGATCTCTCGGCGTTTGTGGGTCAGGATGTTACGCAGGAACTGCCTTTGTCCCTTCGACGGCGGATTCATGCGGTGCTCACCTTCGTCCTCACTTGTTGAGTGAACGCGATGAACGCCTGGAGCGTTCTGTAAGCCGCCCCGCTGTCGATGCTAGACTTCGCGAGCTCGATACCCTCCGGTAGGTCCTGGACGCGTCCCCCCACCAGAAGGGCGGCTGCAGCGTTCAGAAGCACAACGTCACGACGTGGGCTCCGCTCCTTGCCACTCAGGATAGCCCGGGTGATGCGGGCATTCTCAGCCGAGTCTCCCCCTTTCAGGGCGTCTATCTCTACCTGCGGGAACCCCAGGGTCTGTGGATCGAGTGTTTCGGTGATGACCACTCCACCGGCTCTCCCGACTCCGAAGAAACTGACTTGGTTGGGGCCCGCGGTGGTGAGCTCGTCCACGCCCCCATAGCCATGCACCACGTAGGCGCCCCTGGAGCCTAGCTCCCGCAGCACATGGGCCATGACCGAGGTGAGCCGTGCATCGTAGACACCCAGAAGCTGTGCCTGGGCCTGGGCAGGGTTGGTGAGGGGGCCCAGAATGTTGAAGATAGTCCGTATCCCCAATTCCCGCCGCGGGCCAATGGCGAATCGCATCGCAGGATGTAGCCTGGGTGCAAAGAGGAAGCCGATGCCGACCTCGTCGATGCACATAGCGATTTCCTCTGGCGACAGATCTAAGTTTGCGCCCAGGGCCTCCAGCACATCAGCGCTGCCACAGCGGCTGCTCACGCTGCGGTTGCCATGCTTGGCCACGGCCAGACCAGCGCCGGCCACCACGAACGCGGCAGTCGTGGAAATGTTGAATGTGCCCGCTCGATCCCCTCCGGTCCCACAGGTGTCGATGAGCCATGCCTGCCTGGTAGTGACCTGCCTCGCCGCACGCCGCATGGCGCGCGCACACCCTGTGATTTCTGCCACAGTTTCACCTTTACTGCGTAGCGCGACCAGAAAGCCAGCGATCTGAGCTGGAGTGGCCTCACCGCACATGATCTCATCCATGACGGCCTCTGCCTCGGCAGCCGTGAGTGCCTGGCCTTCCAATAGCTGTTGAATGGCTTTACGGATCATTGGCTATGTCCTCCTTAATCTTCCCTGACTGGCTGGTTGTCACTGCATGGTGTAGAGCGAGAGGAAGTTGCGCAGCAGTAACTTGCCGTGCTCCGTGAGGATGCTTTCCGGGTGGAATTGCAGCCCAACAAGCGGGGTCTCCCGATGTTCGAGCGCCATGACTTCACCTTCGGTGGTGAAAGCTGTGACTTGAAGGCATGCCGGCACCGGTTCGTGCACGATCAGGCTGTGATAGCGCATAGCCCTAAACGGACTTGGAATTCCTTCGAAGATGCGGTGACCGTAGTGATAGATAGCGCTGGTTTTGCCGTGCATCAAGCGCGGGGCGGCGCCGACCTTCCCCCCGAAGGCGGCGGCGATGCATTGATGGCCCAGACAGATGCCCAGGATGGGGATCTTGTGGTGGAGTGTACGAATGACCTCCAGCGATATGCCCCCATCCTCTGGCCGTCCCGGGCCGGGTGAGATCACGATGCGGTCAGGTCTCATTGTGCTGATCTCATCCACGGTTAGCGCGTCGTTGCGCCGCACCGTGACCTCGGCACCTAGCTCCCCCAGATACTGCACCAGGTTGTAGGTGAACGAGTCGTAATTGTCGATCACCAAGATCATAGCCCCTCCTCAATGTCTCTCTCTTGGATATGCGTACGATAGATGTTTCCTCATGTGTCCTCCTCCGCCATGTCAATGGCTTTGCTCAGTGCGCGGATCTTGTGCAATGTCTCGTGGTACTCGCGGGTTGGGTCACTGTCGGCGACGATGCCGGCGCCAGCCTGCAGGTAGGCTATATCCCCTCGCATGACGATTGTGCGGATGGTGATGCAGGTATCCATGTTGCCGTTGAACCCGAAGTATCCGACGGCGCCGGCATATGGCCCACGGCAACTGGGCTCCAATTCGTCGATGATCTCCATGGCTCGTACTTTCGGAGCGCCACTCACCGTGCCGGCGGGGAAAGTGGCCCGCAGGAGATCATAAGCGTCGAGGCCGGTTCGCAACGTGCCCTCAACATGACTTACCAGGTGCATGACGTGAGAGTATCGTTCCACTCCAAGGAGTTCCGAAGTGTGGACAGTACCGAACTCGCAGACACGCCCCAGGTCGTTGCGGGCCAGGTCCACCAACATCAGGTGCTCCGCTTGTTCTTTTTCGTCGGCCCGAAGCTCGGCCTCCAGGGCCTGATCTGTCGCGATATCCTGTCCGCGGGGACGTGTGCCAGCGATGGGATGCACCTCTGCTGCACGTCCCTGGAGCCGTACCAGCATCTCTGGTGATGAGCCAATCAGGCAGGTTGGGGGATCGCCTTCGAGCTCGATGAAGAACATGTAAGGGGATGGATTGATGCGTCGCAGGGCGCGGTAGATGCTGAATGGATCCGCTTTGGTTGGGCGCGCCAGACGTTGTGAGAGCACAATCTGAAAGATGTCACCCGCGCGGATGTAGGCCTTCGCCGCACGTACGGCCGCCTCGAACGCTTCTTGCGTGAATGTCGTGGAGGCCTCGATCTGGTTGGTGGAGATAATCCGTGGCGGCGCAGGTATCGGATTGCGTAGAGATGTTTCCAGTGCGTCGAGCCTTTCTTGGGCCTCACGGAGGGCCGGCTCAGGTCTATCCCCCGGCGGAGTCTGTGCGTTGGCGATCAACAAGAGACGGTGCTGTACGTGGTCGAATACGACCAACTCATCGGCAAACACCAAGTGAAGATCTGGCAAGCCTAGTTCGTCTGGTGGGGGTGTGGGGAGGCGTTCGAAGAAGCGCACCATGTCGTAACTCACAAAACCGACTGCCCCTCCAAAGAATCGAGGTAGAGCACTGGCAGGGTACTCCGGAGTGAAGGTGGGTTGATAGGCCTGCATTTCCGCTCGGACAATATCCAGTGGATCTTGGCCAATGGGGAGCTGTTTCGTGCGAGTGGTGCCTTGATCCTGGATCATCACTTGACGACCATGAGTCAGGATCTGATGTTGTGCTTGGAAGCCCAGGAAGGAGTATCGTCCGAGCTGTTCGCCACGCTCGACACTCTCCAGCAGGAACCCAGGGCCATGGCTGGCGCGCAATTTGAGGTATACTGAGACAGGAGTCTCGAGATCAGCCGGCAGCTCTCGACAGATTGGCGTGACCACGCCAGCCTTGGGCTCTGGGGCTATGTCCGCACCTGATGTCGCTATCATCCCCTCTCTCCTTGCCAATGGTTTTCTGTTTCTCAGCAGGAAACACAAAAAACGCCTCTCATCCCTAACAGGGACGAGAGGCGTCATGCTTCCCGCGGTGCCACCCTGGTTGAGCTGTATCCTTACCCGGATATCAAAAAGTCGCGCCAAGTGACGCGACTAGCCAGCTCCACTCTTGCAGGTACAGGCTCCTCAGAAGGAGGATGCCGATACCCTCAGCCATGATAACGGTGGCGACTCCGGCCAACCCTACCCAGGTTCACCCTGCTCGAGCTGGCAACTCCCCGGCCCATTCACGCCTGTCGTCTACGAGCGAGCTCTCAGCTCAGTGGCTCGCCTCTCTGGCGCACGTACAGACGCTACTCTTCCGGATCAACGTTGTTATCTTTTTGCTACTGATCTTATTCTATCCAAAACCTGGCTGGATGTCAAGACCTGATCTGTCACGTAAAATATTAACCGAGCGCGCCTGCTGATCTCAGTTTCCCAGCAGGTCATTGAGGGCCTCCAGATCAGGTCTCTCCCTCACAAACAGCACCCCAAGCTCCTCCAGTATGGCGATCACGCTGAAGGGAAGGAAGACCTCATCCGATCTGTAGTCCTGCATCTCCGGGGTATCTCCGCTTACGAGGAAGTAGACGCGCACTCCTTCCTCGTTCTGATCCTTTACGATTCCAAACACGATCAGATCATCGGGCCCCTTGTCTTCGATGGGGATCTCCGCTGGGTCCAACAGTACTGCAGGCATCGCCTCTCCTCCATCTCCAGGCCGGTGATGATAATCCTGGGCTATTATACATTCATTTTGGCAGGAGTTTACCGCCATGGTCCGAGGCCTATTCTCTAACGGCTCCTTTCCTGCGGGTCCTTCTCCTGTGACCTCCGGCTCTCAAGATCGAGGAGGTCTGGAGGGATCTCGGCCCCAATGGCGTGCATGACCTGTGCGCTTACAGCGCGATCACGCCGGGTGCAGTCGGCGGGGATCGTGGGGATGAAGAGGGGCCCAAAACTGAGATACACTCTGCCCTGGTACCCCACCACGCCAACTGGCAGGATGGGTAGACCGGTCTCCACCAGGAGAGCGATGAATGCACCCGCACCATCCGGTGGGGGTGTCAAGAGGTGCGGGGTGTCCCTGCCCTGGGGAGCCATACCCAGGATCCCATCGGTGGCGACAAGCCTGCGTGCCAAGCGAATGGTCCGCAGGGCGGAGATTGCCCGCGCCTGAAACTCGTCGGGTTCGGGGGGCATGGCGGGCATGGTGACAAAGTCGTATACCTCTGCAACACGGTGGAAGAGCCGTCGTGTCAGGGGGCTTAGGGTGTAGCGGCGCCAGTCGCGGTCTGGGTACCGCCACTCGGCCGTCATGACCCAATGCACCTCGGAGGCTGCTCCCTGCGCGCGGTGTGCAGCGAGCGCGGCCGTGATGTGGAAGGCCAGCCACCATGCACTGAAGCGCGGCGCTGTGTAATGGTTACATACCACCAGGCAGGCGCCGGTGCGCGGGATGTGGTGGGCGCCGTGGATCTCCGGCGGTATGCTCTGAGCGGCGATGGCCTGGCAAGCATCTCCAGCGAAGGACCGCCGATGTTGCCGTGCCATGGACCAGGCGATCTTGGTAAGCAGCGTCAGGGCCAGACGTTGACGGGGGATAGCGGTCGCCCCAACGCACTGGGCATCTGTCTGGATTGAGGGTACCATTATGGAAGGGTATCTTACTATAGGAGGGCGGGATTAGGAAACATGCGCATTCAGCCTCTCACCTTGATCGTGATGAATGTCTATTGGTTCGGCCTGGCATTTATGTGGAACGCCCTGCATCCCATTGTGCTGCCAGCGCTCCTGTTGGAGTTCGTGCCCGAGGATCTCAAGAACACCTATCTGGGGGCCATGACCTTTGCGGGGTTGATCGCAGCCATGGCGATCCAACCTCTGGCCGGGGCGTTGAGCGATCACACGCGCCTGCGTTGGGGGCGGCGGCGCCCATGGATGGTCTTCGGTACGCTGGCTAGCCTGTTCGCGCTGGCCTGGATGGCAGGGGCCCGCACTATCGGCATCTTGATTGGAGCGTATGTCTTTCTGCAGGTCGTCTCCAATATGGCGCATGGACCGGCCCAGGGTCTCATCCCCGATCTGGTGCCGGTTGCCCGTCATGGCATGGCTTCAGGGATCAAGAACTTCTTCGATATGGGAGGGCTGATTGTGACCTCCCTGGTGGCTGGGCGGCTCGTCAGCCGTGCTCAGTCTGGTTGGGTGTTCGTGGCTGTGGGCGGCATCCTGTTCCTGTGTGCGGCTATCACGATCATCATGACTCGAGAGCGGGCGCAAGATCGGAGCGTCGCACGAGGGGTGGACTTGGGGTCGCTCCTTCACCCGCACCTGGAACGTTACCCGTTCTATGGGCGCCTCCTGACGGGGAGGTTCCTCATCCTGCTGGGTATCTACGTCGTTCAGGGGTTCGCTCAGTACTATCTGCGGGATTGGCTGCATGTGGCTGATCCAGCGCTGGTCACGGGCAACCTGATGGCGACGATTGGGGTGGCCCTGACCCTCTGCGTCTTCCCTGCCGGCTGGCTCTCTGACAGGGTGGGCCGTTGGGCGTTGAACGTCGCGGCGGGTGCTCTGGCGGCCTTAGGTATCTTCCTTCTGGTCTGGGCGCGGAGCGTGCCTGCCGTCTATGCGTTTGGTGCGTTCATTGGCATTGGGACTGGTGTTTTTCTCAGTGTAAATTGGGCCCTGGCCACCGATTTGATCCCCCCGCAGGAGGCCGGCAAGTATCTTGGACTGTCGAACCTGGCGACAGCCGGCGCCGGAGCCCTGAGCCGGCTGGGCGGGCCGTTGATCGATGGCATGAACGCCCTGTGGCCGGGCACGGCGGTTGGATATCCGGTGATGTTTGGCGTGGCAGCGATGGTCACGCTGGGCGGCACCATCTGGCTTGCGCTGGCCTGGAGGCAGGCGCGTCAACTTTCAGGCGTCGAGGTAGTGGCGGAAGAAGCTCTCTGACTTGTTGCCGGCCCACCCATGCTCGCCCGGATGCAGGTCAAGCTCGAGCCTGTCTGCGGCATTGGCCGCCTGATAGATGGCAGAGACCTGCTGGAAACACTGGAGCGCAGTATCCACCTTGAAGCAGGTGTCATTGGCACCGATGTCTATCAACAAGGGGCGAGGGGCGATCAGTCCCTGCAGATCGGGCAGGTCGACCAGCTTGAAGAGGCCCGGTGCCACCTGCATCCCGCAGTAGTTAACGTCACGCATGCCAAAGGCCCACCACAGGTCGCTGTAGCAGATGATCTCCGTGGCCTTGAAACGAGGATCACACAGGGTCATCCAGAGCGCCATCGTGCCCCCGGCGCTCAGTCCCATGACGCCCAGGCGCTCGGCGTCGACCTCGGCAAAGGCGGTGATCACGTCGGTGGCTACTTTGCCATGTGCCACGTTAATGGAAAGCGAGGTCATGCCCAGCATAGTAGCGTGCAGATAATACAGGTTACACCAGTCCCGTCCGCGGGCTAACCCGATATGGTTGGGCTTCTGCTCATCATTGCGCTCCCCAAATCCGATCCAATCGATGGCGTAAGTGACAAACCCTTTCTGCGCCATGACCTCGCCGTAATTGTAGCCGTGGTCCTCGATCTCCCGTCTGATAGCTGGTGATGAGTCGTTGCCCATGACGGGCTCCTTGCCGAAGGCTCCGTGTCCATGACAGCATAAGATGGCGGGCCGCTTCTCGCCCGGCTGTATGTCCGTAGGCAGGTTGACGAGCATGGTTGCCGATAAATAGGGCTGCATATCAATGATCCATCGCTGGCGGATCAGCCCCTTGTACTCCCACTGCGCGAGCAGTTGGGGGTTGGGGGGGACGCTGGGCGGGAAATCACCCAGCGTGGCCAGCACCAGGGGTAGCGCCTCTGCCTTCCAGCGTTCAAAGTCCTCCAGCGTCTTGCCGTCGAAGTGGTAGAGGGGGCGATGGGCCTTGGCAAGTTCGACAAACATCCGATATGGACTGAGGTTGCGTGTGGTCATTCTGGCTCCTCCTCGCTTGTCAACGGGCGATGGCGATCGTGCACCATGTGACTCTCTTGGGTTTCCCTTTATCATTATATACATGTTCTCCAGTATTTGCGCTGCGCCGCCACCTTCAACTATCCTTGGGGTCATAGGGAGTAATCCCTTCATGAGAGGTGAAAGCCATGGCCAACCCGGCAGCGCGATGCAATTGGTTTGGTAGGCGAGATGGGTAATCAGGAACCGTCGGGGCTTTTTCAGTCCCTTACCCTAATGGCGAACTGTTACGTGTGGAGGTGAAGGCGTGAACATGAAGTGTACACTGTGGTGGGCAAAAGGCCTCCTGTCGCTCTGGCTCCTGCTGATGGGCGGCTGTGCACCGCCTGGAGCTCCCAGGACGGCATCTCCACCCAGGATTGTGCGGAGTGTGATTGAGCCGATGAGGCCCACGCCGTGGCTGGAGACTTCTGATGGGGCGCCAGATGCAGCGATGGGGAGTGTGGCAGGCCTGGAGGAAGCGTTGACAGCACTGTACCGGCGGGCGAACTCAGCGGTTGTCTACATCTTGGTGACTGACAGTGAGGTGTCCCCCTTTCTGACAGGCTCGAGTGGAAGCGGATTTGTGTATCGCAGAGAGGGACTGATCGTGACCAACAGCCATGTCACAGATATGGGGGACGTGTACGAGGTCGTCTTCTGGAATGGTGAGCGGCAGTTGGCGGAGCTTGTGGGGGCCGATGCCGATAGCGATCTGGCCGTGCTTCGGATCGCCGCATTGCCCGATGGTGTGCGACCTCTGCGCTTGACGGAGCGGTCGGTCGAAGTGGGGCAGCTCGTAGTGGCGATCGGTAGCCCGTTTGGGGAACAGGGCTCGATGTCTCTGGGTATCGTTAGCGGTTTGGGCCGCAGCCTGCCCTCACAGCGTGCGGCCACCTCTGGCGGCACCTATGCACTGCCAGAGGTGATCCAGACAGATGCGCCCATCAATCCGGGCAACTCGGGTGGCCCATTGCTCAACCTGGCAGGTGAGGTGATCGGTGTGAACACAGCGATCGCTTCGGTGACAGGGGTCAACTCTGGGGTGGGATTTGCCATTCCGGCGGCAGTGGTCCGACGTGTAGTGCCGGCCCTGATCGAGGCAGGCGAGGTGGTCTATCCTTACCTGGGTGCCACCTTCGACAATGATCTCACCCTGGCCAAACAGGAGCTCTATGAGCTGCCCCAGGTGCAGGGAGCCTATGTGCTGGACGTGGTGCCTGGCGGGCCCGCAGATCGGGCCGGTGTGATTTCGGCTGACCCCCGCACGGGGAGGGGCGGGGATCTCATCATCGCCATCGATGGACGACCGGTCAACAGCTTCTCGGATCTCAACGCCTACCTGGTTCTGGAGGGTGTGGTGGGTGACACGGTCAGTGTGAGGGTGCTCCGCGGAGGGCGGGAAGTGGATCTCGAGATTACGCTGGGCAGGCGGCCGTGAGCTGAGAGATCCCTATCTAAAGACACAAGCGCCAGTCATGTCACACTGGCGCTTGTAAATGGGTCGTGCAGGATTCGAACCTGCGGCCCTGGGCTTAAAAGGCCCCTGCTCTACCGGACTGAGCTAACGACCCACGCAGCGCTAGTATAGCATGCCGGACCTATTAGTCAACTTGTCGTAGCCTGATAACAGTTTGCTGTTGGCGGGAGGGGTGTGATCGGCTGCACGTCATTAGGCTTATCACGTCGGGAATGTCTCAACGGCGGTACGGGATGCCTTGTTGTCTTTGAATGTGCGGCGGTATATTTGTCGCGGTTAGCTCAGTGGCAGGAAAACGGTGCCCGTGCATCGTCCAAGGCGGGGGTTGGGGCGGATGTGCCCCGACGTAGCGGCAGGAAGGCCGGCTGATGGGGCAGGCGGAGTGCTTCTGCTTCGTGGGTCAGCAGGAAGAGATGGCTTGGGCAATGGCAGTCGCTGGCGCCGAAACGGGGGACGGGGATCGTCACCTCTGGCTGCGCCGCCAAATAGCGAGCCCAGATACACTCCAGGTGCTCCTGGGGAGCCAGCCAGAGGGCAGCAGGAGTCCCCACCCGTCGCAGGACATCAATATGCCAGTGCGGACGGCCGTCCCCTCGCAGGTGCCGGGAGAGGCGGGCCCGCAGGCCGCCAGGCCCCCAGGCGCTGCCCACATAGAGGTAACAGCCTGCTGGGAAGGTCCAGGACCCAAGCGCGCCTATGACAAGATGGTGTATCTCATCGAGGCGGAGGGCCAGCGCGTAGGTGCCGGGCTCTCTGGGTAGAGAATGGAGTGTTGCCTCCGTCAATCGAGGACCATCCGACGCCACACGCGGCTCCCTAACCAGGTGAGGATCAACCCAAGGGCCAGGGCAAAGCCGCCGGCCACATCCATCGCGTAGATGGCATGGCGGTTGTCGAGCTGCCAGACCTGGATGCCCTCATGGGTAGTGGGCAGAGCCAGTGCAGCCAGACCGAGGAGCATGAAGATCAACCCAATGGCGCTAAGCGCCGTGACCAGCCAACGGGCCTCCATGGAGAATCAGCGTTACGCGTCCTCCGGGGGTGGTACCGGCAAATCCTCAATCGCTGTGTTGAGCCACTTCTCACCGGTCTCGATTAGCATGACCGGGATATCCTCACGGATGGGGTACTTGCGTCCACAGTCCTTGCATACCAGCCAGTAGCCGTCACGGACCAACTCCAGGACCCCTGGATCCTCCTTGTCGGTCCGGCGGGTCTCACCGCTTACGCAGTAAGGGCAACGAAGGATCTCCAGTAACTCGGCATCAACCATGTGGCCTCCTACTTGCTCCTGCATCATAGGCGAAAGCTCTCGCAGTATAGCACGCGCCCACCCCGTGGCAATATTCTGCGGCTTCGGCCTACGCGTCCTAGCCATCTCCTTGTCCTCTCTCGAGCGCGGACTAAATGTGTTGAACGTCATCGGCTTCAAACGGCCGTGGGCGAATCCCTCTGGCTCTGGGCTATATGGTTTAGCCCTCGTCGCCTATGATCTCGAAGGTGCGCGATTGTTGGGGTTGCGGCCAGCCCTGCACCTGGTGATAGGTGTAGGCACTATGGCTGTTCTGCGCGCCGTAGGGGAGAGCGGGGGGTGAGACGACGATGACGGGAGGAGAGGCGTGGGGGGACTGGGTGAGGGGGGACGAGCGACGCGACACTTCACGACGCCAGGAGAGGAAGAGCAGCACGAGTGTGGGGAACGTGGCTGTGATGCCGCAGGCGAGGCCCAGGAGCAGGGCCAGGGAGTCTTCACTAAGACGCCGTGTGACGACGATGCCCACGGAGATGACGAAGAGCGAGGCAAGGAGACCGAGAAAGCGTGCCAGACGTGCGGATAGGGCAGGACGGGCTGGTGAGGACAGTGAAGCTGGGTCATCAAAAGTGTACTTCATCAAGCGGACCTCCCGGGTAAAGATGCGTTGAGGATCTTCGGAATATGACGCTCAGGGATGAAGGGGACCAGGAAACGCAGAGTGGGTTGGGAGGAGAAGGCGAGAAAGTCGCCGTGGCCCGAGAGCAGGTGGGCGTTGGAGTTGGCACGGCCGGCCGCCAGGGCAGCATCCTGGGCGGAGGCGACCCGACCCACGAGGCGCAGCGGAAAGTTGGCGCGGAGGAGGGAGGAGAGGACGGCGGCTGAGGGATGTTGGGTGGCGACAATCAGATGGATCCCGGCCTGGCGACCACGCTGAGCCAGGCGGATGAGGGTCTGGGCGGTGGAGGGGGGCGCGGCGGCCAGGAGATCGGCGAGCTCATCAATGAGGACGATGATGAAAGGAGCGGCCGGATCCGAGGCCGGTGCGATGTGGTGACGGTCGCGTAGCTCCATCGTGCGGAGGAGGTCGACGAGGGCATGATGGGCGGCGACTGGGTCAGCGATGGGGGCGCTGGCCAGGTGAGCGGCCTTGCTGAAGGGGGTGAAGGTGCGGTGCTTGGGGTCAATACAGAGAAGGCGGACGGCGGAGGCGGGATTGGCGAGGATGAGGGAGGCTGCGATGGTACGGAGCAGGACGGACTTGCCGGACCCTGTGGTGCCTACAATGAGGACGTGAGCGACGTCTGGAGAGGGAAGGCGGGCGATGAGAGGCAGTCCATCGTCGGTGAGTCCCAGGAGGGGGGAGGCCGCCGGCAGTGGGGCGGCACGTTGCAGAAGGGGGAGGAAGGGCAAGGAGGAGGGGTGCGGGTTGGGGAAGGCCAGGGTAACGCCGCGCTGCGAGCGGTTCACCGCCAATGAGGGCACGTGGAGGGCCAGCGCGAGATCGTCAGCCAGTCGCCGAATGGCAGCGAAACGGGTGGTGGGGGCTGGCGAGAGGAAAAGCTTGATGAGGCGCGGACCGACCGTGCCGCCCGTGACGCGGGCTGGGGCCCGGTGGGCGGCAAGGACGGCCTCAACGCGGTCGGATTGATAGTCAAGATAGGGCCTGATAGACTGCTGGGCCATGGCACACCTCGGAACATGATGTCTTTGATTAGAACGAATGTTCTAACCCCATTATAGTGAGAGATCATCGGTTTGTCAAGATGTAATCTGGAGCAGTTTCCGGATATCGGATACCCTCCCAGATTTGACAAACCTGGGTACCGTGGTATGCTTTGAAGTGTTAGGAACTGTATGGTGAAGTATGGTGACTCAATATACTGACTTGAAGCGACGAGCCCGAGGTTTAGCTGAACCAGCCTTGCTGGGTCGGCTGCTTTCCCTTGGGTGATCTGAAGATCTTGTAGGCCCCAAGTTAGTGAAAAGCCAGCCCCAGCCGGGGGCTGGCTTTTTTGGTACCACCAGACGGGCTGTGTGGTTTCAAGACTAATATTCGTAAGGAGAGGCGAGATGGAACCGGTACTTTGTCCTGAGTGTGAAGCTGAACTGGAGTTGGGCGACGCGGTGGAGGAGAGTGAGATCATCGTCTGCCCGGATTGCGGCGCTGAGCTTGAGGTGATCTCCGTGGATCCCATTGTGCTCGAGTTGGCGCCCGAGGTTGAGGAAGATTGGGGTGAGTGAGGTCAGCGGCATCATTGTCCAGACCTGCTGCCTCTTGGAGTCCCTACGATGAAGATAGGATTTCTTTACTCGCGTAAGCGCGTGGAGGAGAAGCTTATCGATGCTGCCTTTGAGCGCCGTGGGGTCCGCTGTGAGCGCCTCGACCCGCGGAAACTGGCTTTTGAGCTCAATGGTGAGGCGCCGGAAGCCTATGACGCTGTCTTGGTGCGGTGCCTTAGCCACACCCATGCCTATTACCTGAGCCGTTGGTTTGAGGGACTTGGTATCCCCACGGTCAGCCCCCATCGGACTATTGCCGTGTGTGGCGATAAGCTGCTCACCAGTCTGGTCCTACAGGAGGCTGGCCTTCCCATCCCTCGCACGGCGGCAGCTTTCTCGACGGAGTCGGCCCTTGAGGCCATTGAGAGAATCGGCTATCCAGTGGTGCTGAAACCCCTGTTCGGCTCGTGGGGTCGGCTGTTGGCCCGAGTCAACGACCGCGATGCGGCGGAAGCCCTGTTGGAGCACAAGCACACGTTGGGGGGCTACCTGCACAGCGTGGCCTATATCCAGGAATACGTGGACAAACCGGGCCGCGACATTCGGGTAATGGTGGCGGGTGATGAAGTGGTCTATGCGATCTACCGTCAGTCCTCACACTGGATCACCAACACCGCCCTGGGTGGGAAACCCCTGCCCTGCCCGCTGACCGAGGATCTGGTAGACCTTGCTGTGGCGGCCGCCAGGGCGGTGGGCGGGGGGATCGTCGCTGTGGACCTGCTGGAAACGGCGGAGGGCACGCTGCTGGTCAATGAGGTGAACCACACCCCGGAGTTCCACGGCGCTCGCTTAGCGACGGATGTGGACATTGCGGGGCGGATTGTCGATTACGTGCTGCGTGTGGCCGAGGGGGCTTCCCCTATCTAGGGTGGTCATTGTCACACTGCAGAGAAGCTAAGGGGAGGAGAGAAAGAGAGATGATCAAAGCTGCAATTGTGGGAGCCTCGGGGTATGCGGGGGGAGAGCTGTTACGGCTGCTCCTCTTCCATCCTGAGGTGGAAGTGCAGCAGATTACGTCGGAGACATACGCCGGACAATATGCCCACTTCGTACATCCGAATCTCCGTGGACAGACGCGACTGACGTTTGTGCCCCTTTCGGATCTAGAGCCATGCGATCTGCTCTTTCTGGCGTTGCCCCATGGGACTGCCTGGGAGCGGATCGATCACTTCGCCGGGATAGCCGAGCGCATTATCGACCTTTCGGGCGACTTTCGCTTGCGCGATCCGGCAGCCTACGAGCGGTGGTACGATCACCGTCATCCCCACCCTGAGTGGTTGAGTAAGTTCGTCTATGGCCTGCCTGAGCTCCATCGGGAGGAGATACGGGGGGCCAGGTATGTCAGCGGGGTAGGCTGCAACGCCACTGTGACGATCCTGGGGCTTTGGCCGCTGTACAAACGTGGTCTGATCCGCGAGACGGTGGTGGAGGTCAAGGTTGGGTCCTCTGAGGGGGGACATCGTCCCACGCCCGCCTCGCATCACCCTGAGCGGGCCAACGTGGTCCGTACCTATTCGCCCTATGGGCATCGGCACATCGCGGAGATGGTTCAAGAGTTACATCTCGATCCGGCGCAGCCCAAGCTGCACTTCACGGTCACGTCTGTGGGGCTTGTGCGCGGAGCACTGGCGACCTCCCATTGTCTGCTGAAAGAGCCTGTGGTCGAGCGTGACGTGTGGAAGATGTACCGCCAGGATTACGCAAACGAGCCGTTCATCCGCCTGGTCCGCTCGCGGCGTGGCATTCATCGCTATCCCGAGCCGAAACTGCTTTCTGGCTCTAACTACTGTGATGTCGGCTTCGTGGCCGACTCCGATGGCGGCCGGCTCATCGTGATCTCGGCCATCGATAATCTCATGAAAGGGGCGGCCGGCAGCGCTGTCCAGGCGATGAACGTGATGTTCGGTTGGGACGAGCGGTTGGGGCTGGAGTTCCCGGGATTGCACCC
>CAZHBB010000023.1:0-10466 GCA_964530185.1 uncultured Anaerolineales bacterium | reverse complement strand
GTCCATGGGGGATCCCATGAGACCAACGTGATCTCGGAGAAGTTGGGACATCCCCCACGGTTTGTTACCTCGATCTCCGGCCACAGCAGTCGCTATACGGATCGCGAGACGCTGGAGATCTTTGTTATGGTCACGGCTGGCAAGATCAACAAACTGCTGGTGGAACGGCTGCAGCAGCTCGGCGTGAACGCTGTTGGGCTTTCGGGTGTCGACGGTCGCTTGTTAGAGGGTCGGCGCAAGGCGTTCCTGCGCATTCGTGAGGGGGGTAAGCGCAAGATCCTCCGCGGTGAATATAGCGGGGTGATTGAACACGTCAATGCGGGGCTGCTGACGCTCCTGTTGGGGGGCGGCTACACACCTGTCGTGGCACCGCAGGCGATCAGCTATGAAAGTGAGATGCTGAACGTCGATGGGGACCGGGCCGCGGCCGCCATTGCAGCGGCTCTGGGGGCAGATGCCCTGGTGATCCTCACCAATGTGCCAGGCCTGCTGAAAGATGTGGAGGATGAGGGTAGCCTGATCCCCGAGATCCCGCGTGCGCAGGCGGAGAGCTACCTGGAACGGTATGCGAAAGGGCGGATGAAGCGTAAGGTGTTGGGCGCGGTTGAGGCGCTGCGTGAAGGGGTCGGCCGGGTGATCCTGGCCGACGGTCGGCGGGAGAACCCTGTGATGCGCGCCTTGGAGGGAGAGGGAACCGTAATCGCGTAAGCGCATGGTGGGGTTGGGGATGAGGATGTAGGGGCTGTCACTCGAGGCTGTATGGCCGCAGATTGAGGAGGAGAGGGAAAAGAGATGAATGTCTCCAGAGAGCAGATCATGGCGTGGGAGAGCCAGTACGAAAGTGGGGTCTATGGCAAGCAACCCCTGGTGCTGGTCCGCGGTGAGGGAGCCCACATCTGGGACCTCGATGGGACGGAGTATATCGATTGTGTGGGTGGCCACGGTGCAGCCAATGTGGGGCATGCCCATCCGGTAGTTGTGGAGGCGGTTACCCGCCAGGCCCGGCGTCTCTTTTTGGCCCCCAACGGGTTCTACAATGATCTCCGTGCCTCACTGCTGGCTGAGTTGATACGGGTTGCGCCCACCGGGTTGACGCGGGCATTCCTGTGCAACTCCGGGACCGAGGCGGTCGAGGCGGCACTCAAATTTGCCCGTCTTAGCACCGGCCGGACCAAGATCGTGGCCACGATGCGTAGCTTCCACGGTCGGACCATGGGTGCGCTTTCCGCGACATGGCGCAAGGAGTATCGGGAGCCTTTCAAGCCGCTGGTGCCGGGTTTCGAGTTTGTGCCCTACAATCGGCTGGACCGCATGGCACAGGCTGTCGATGACGAGACGGCCGCGGTCATCGTCGAGGTGGTTCAGGGCGAGGGCGGCGTCAATCCAGGTAGCGCGGAGTTCCTGCAGGGGGTGGAGACGCTGTGCCATGAGCACGGGGCGCTCTTCATCGTGGATGAGGTTCAGACGGGCTTTGGGCGCACCGGAAAGCTCTTTGCCTGTGAGCACCACGATCTGCACCCGGACCTGATGACGCTGGCCAAAAGCATGGCCGGTGGCATCCCGATGGGCGCTACCCTCATCGGCGAGCGGGTGGGGACGTTGCCAGGTCACGTCCATGGCAGTACCTTCGGTGGCAATCCCCTGGCCTGTGCGGCGGCGCTGGCTACGCTTGATGTGATGGAACGCGAGCACCTGCCGGAGCGGGCTGCCAGGCTGGGTGCACGGCTGCTGAGCGGCCTGCAGGCCATTGACTCTCCCCTGATCCGACAGGTTCGTGGCCTGGGCTTGATGGTGGGGGTGGAGTTGCGTGGACGCTCTGCGAAATACCTAGCCGCGCTGGCGCAGGAGGGGGTGCTGGCGCTGCCGGCCGGAGCGACGGTCATGCGTTTCCTGCCGCCACTGGTCATCAGTGAAGAGGATATTGAGACCGTGATTGCCAAGGTCGCACATGTCCTGGGGACGGGCTGACCGAGCGCACGGGACCTGATGCATTGATTGTCAACAGCCAAGGAGCGACGTTCAATGACAGGACAACAGACACCGGCATTACTGGTGTTGGAGGACGGTACAGTCTTTCGCGGCGGATCATTGGGTCAGGAAGGGGAGACCTTCGGCGAACTGGTCTTCAACACAGGCATGACCGGTTACCAGGAGGTGTTGACCGATCCCTCCTATCGCGGGCAGATCGTGGTGATGACCTACCCCGAGATTGGGATCTATGGGGTCAATCCGGAGGACGTGGAGTCCTCGCAGATCCAGGTGGCGGGATTTGTTGTCCACCGTGCGGTGCGTCAGCCCTTCAACTGGCGGGCGACACAGGCTTTCGATGCGTACCTGAACGACGCTGGCATTGTGGCCATCGAGGGGGTGGACACCCGTCAACTCACACGCCATCTGCGGACGCATGGGGCGATGCGGGGTGTGATCTCCACCGTGGAACTGGATCCGGAACGCCTGCTGGAGCGTGTGCGGCAGAGTCCCTCGATGAAAGGCCGTAACCTGGCGCGCGAGGTGACCGTGCGGGAGCCGATCGAGGCAGAGCCATTGCCTTCCTCGGATGTGCGCATCGCTATCGTGGATGCCGGATGCAAGGGCCAGATCATTCGGGACCTGCGCCAGCGCGGGACTCAGGTGGTCCGCGTGCCCTACGATACTCATGTGGAGGATCTCCTGGCGCTGAACCTGGATGGCGTGTTGATCTCCAACGGGCCGGGGGACCCGGAGCCTCTGAGTGAGGCGATCGATCTGGTGCGTGCGCTTCTCGCCGTTCGCATTCCGGTGGCGGGAATCTGTCTGGGCCATCAGCTTCTGGGCCTGGCAATAGGGGGGCAGACCTACAAGATGCGCTTTGGACACCGCGGGGTCAATCACCCTGTCAAGGAGATGGCCTCGGGCCGCATTGTGATCACCACTCAGAATCACGGTTTCGCGGTGGATCCAACCAGCCTGGGCATCCGCTGGGCGCCGTTAGACTCGGCTTACATCCCGACACAGCCGGACCTGTGTCCTGATATGGAGTTGGGGAGCGGGGTGACTATGGCGGAGATCTTGCCTGAGGGGCCGCTGGTGGGAGAGAGCCCTGCGGGGTACGGTCCGGTGGAGGTGACTCATCTCTCACTCAACGACGGGACTGTGGAGGGGCTACGTCTGCGGGACTATCCAGCGTTCTCGGTGCAGTTTCATCCCGAAGCGGCGCCAGGCCCGCACGATGCCCGGGCATTCTTTGACCAGTTCCTGGCCGTGGTGAGGGGATCCCATGCCTAAGCGGACAGACATCCATTCGATCATGATCATCGGGTCCGGTCCGATCGTCATCGGTCAGGCGGCCGAGTTTGACTACTCGGGCACGCAGGCGCTGAAGGCCTTGCGGCATGCCGGGTATCGGCTCATCGTAGTCAACTCCAATTCAGCGACCATCATGACAGATCCGGACCTCTCCGATGCGGTCTACATTGAGCCTCTGACGGCACCCTCGTTGGAAGCGATCATCAGGCGTGAGCGTCCAGATGCCTTGCTCTCGACGTTAGGGGGCCAGACTGCGCTCAACCTGGCGGTGGATCTGGCTGAGGAAGGGGTGCTGGATCGCTACGGTGTGGAGCTTATCGGCGCCTCGGTGACGTCGATCCGGCTGGCTGAGGATCGCGCGCTGTTTAAGCAGACCATGACCCAGATCGGCCTGGAGGTCCCACGGAGCCGTCAGATTGGTAGCCTTGAGGAGGCTTTCCAGGTCGCCAATGAATTGGGGTATCCGCTGATCGTCCGGCCGAGTTTTACGCTGGGGGGGACGGGCGGCGGGATCGCCTATAACATGGAGGAACTCGCCCAGGTGGTCGCCCGTGGCCTGATCGAGAGCCCGGTGCGCACAGTGTTGCTGGAGGAGTCGGTGATCGGGTGGAAGGAGTATGAGATGGAGGTGATGCGCGATCATGCTGATAACGCGATCATCGTCTGCTCCATCGAGAACTTTGACCCCATGGGCGTCCACACTGGTGACTCTGTCACAGTCGCGCCGGCGCAGACCCTGACCGATCGTGAGTATCAGCGTATGCGCGACGCTGCGATCTCCGTGCTACGGGCTATCGGTGTTGATACAGGCGGTTCCAACATCCAATTCGCTGTGGATCCTGAGACGGGGCGGATGGTGGTCATCGAGATGAACCCTCGTGTCTCACGTTCCTCAGCCCTGGCTTCCAAGGCCACGGGATACCCCATTGCCAAGGTGGCTGCGCTGCTGGCCGTGGGATACCGGTTGGATGAAGTTGCCAACGACATCACGCGCCGCACAACGGCGGCCTTTGAGCCTACGCTGGACTATGTGGTGGTCAAAATACCACGCTTTCAGTTGGAGAAGTTCCCTGGCGCTGACCCACGTCTGACCACTCAGATGAAGTCCGTTGGCGAGGTGATGGCGATTGGGCGCACCTTTAAGGAGGCCCTGGGCAAGGCGCTGCGTTCGCTGGAACTGGATGCTACCCCTCGTCTGGACTTCGACAGAATCCCCGAGTACCTGGCGACTCCCACCCCCGATCGGTTGTCGTATATCTTCGCGGCGCTCAGGCGTGGGTATACGGTGGAACAGATCCATGCCTACACATCCATCGATCCCTGGTTCCTCTCCGAATTGGCCGACTTCATTGCCTTCGAGCAAGATCTGCGAGGGGAATGTTGGGAGGCCCTGGATCGGGAGACACTCATCTGCGCCAAGGTCTGGGGGTTCTCCGATCGTGAGTTGGGGGAGATCTTCGAGCGCACTAGCGAGGAAGTGCGTCAGCGCCGGGAGCACCTGGGGGTGCGGCCGGTCTACAAGATGGTGGATACCTGCGCGGCTGAGTTTGAGGCGTTCACACCTTACTTCTACTCTACCTATGCCGGCGGGGAGAACGAGGCCCTGCCCTCTGATCGCCCCAAAGTGGTTATCTTGGGGTCAGGACCCAACCGGATCGGGCAGGGAGTTGAATTCGACTACGCTAATGTCCACGCGGTCTGGGCGCTTCAGGAGGAGGGGTATGAGGTCATCATGGTGAACTCGAACCCCGAGACGGTGTCTACGGACTATGACACGGCTGATCGACTCTATTTCGAGCCTCTGACCCCTGAGGATGTGCTCAACATCGTGGCTCTAGAGCGCCCCACAGGGGTCGTGGTGGGGTTTGGAGGGCAGACGCCGCTGAAACTGGCGCGTGATCTGGTCCATGCGGGGATCTCGTTGCTTGGCGTGGACTTTGCGGCCATCGAGATGGCGGAGAATCGTGAGCAGTTCGGGGCGTTATTGGACCGGCTGGGGCTCAAGAGTCCGCCCTATGGTATCGCGACGACCGTGGAGGAGGCGCTTCGGGTTGCGGCTCGCCTGGGATATCCTGTGTTGATCCGTCCCAGCTACGTGCTGGGAGGACGTGCCATGGAGATCGTGGGCAATGAGGAGGAACTGCGGCATTACGTGACCGAGGCCGCGCGGGTCTCGGCCGGCTACCCCCTGCTTGTGGATCGTTTCCTGGAGGGGGCTGTGGAGCTGGACGTTGATATTCTGTCCGATGGACATCACGTCTGGGTCGCCGGTCTGATGGAGCAGATCGAGGAGGCAGGTATTCACTCGGGCGACTCGGCCTGTGTGATGCCGCCGGTCAGTCTCTCGGAGGGCATCATCGGGAGAATTGAGACATCCGTCGCTGAGCTGGTGCGGGCCATGGGGGTGATCGGTCTGGTCAACATCCAGATGGCCGTGCGGGGAGACGACCTCTACGTGCTGGAGGCCAATCCTCGGGCGTCGCGCACGGTCCCCTATGTCAGCAAGGCCGTGGGCATACCGGTGGCGAAACTTGCCGCCAAGGTCCTGATCGGGCACCGGCTGGAAGAACTTCTGGCGCCCTATTGGCCTTACCCCTCCCACGGGGGAGCGGCGGAGGGTCTGAACGAGTTTATGCGCCGCACCGGTCGCGCGCCTACGGCCTGGCCTGCTCGCTCATCGGTCAAGGAGGTGGTGCTGCCGTTTAGCCGCTTCCGTGGTGCAGATGCCCTCCTGGGGCCCGAAATGCGCTCGACGGGCGAGGTGATGAGCTTTGGCGATAGCTTCCCAGAGGCCTTCGCCAAGGCCCAGATCGCCGCTGGTAACCCGTTACCGACCTCAGGGACGGCGCTTGTGAGCCTGGCGGATGTCGACAAGCGCGCTGGAGCCTCCCTGGTGGCGCAGTTGCACGACCTGGGGTTTGGGATCCTGGCGACCCAGGGCACGGCTCGGACGTTGCTGGCCATGGGCATCCCGGTAGACGTGGTGGCGAAGGTGGGAGAGGGGCGTCCCGACTGCGTGGATGTGATCGAACAGGGCACAGTCAATTTAGTGATCAACACCCCATCCTCCACGGCTGCCCACAAGGGCACCCAGATGGATGAGGTGCCGGTCCCTGCGGCTGCACCTCAACGGGGGGGATGGCTGCCGCGTCATACGCCCCGGTCTTCGGGGTATCGTATCAGGGTCGCGGCCCTTCAGCACCATGTGCCCTATGTGACCACGCTGGTTGGGCTGCGTATGGCGGTGGCGGCGATTCGTTGGATGCGGTCGGGTGATTTTTCGGTCAGACGGCTTGGTGAGTGATGGAGGTATAAGGTGGTGACACAGGTTGACGTTCGTCAAGGCCACGCCACGAGGGTGGAGGACGCCGAATTTCTCGAGAAACTAGTGACGATCCCCAGCCCTTCGGGGGGTGAGGATGTCTTCGCCGAGTATTTGATGGCCCAGATGCGCAAGATGGGGTTCGTCACCCACCGTGATGAAGCTGGCAATGTCATCGGCACCGTGGGCGATCCTCAGGGAGCTTTGGAGATCATCCTGTTAGGACACATGGACACAGTCCCCGGCTTCATCCCCGTCCGCTGGAAGGATGGCAAGCTGTATGGGCGGGGCTCCGTGGATGCTAAAGGTCCGCTGGCGGCTTTTGTATTGGCTGCGGCGCACGTGGCTTCCCGTCTGCGAGGGGCCCGGATCACCGTGATCGGCGCAGTGGAAGAGGAATCCCACGGCTGGGGGGCCCATTATCTGGCTCAGACGAGGCCAGCCCCAGACTTTGCCATCATCGGGGAGCCCAGCGCCTGGAATGGGATCACCCTGGGCTACAAGGGCATGCTGAATATGGAGTACCGTCTGGTGCAGCCGGGGGGACATAGCGCAGGTGAGACGCCTGGCCCGGCTGAGCATGCGGTCACCTTCTGGAACCGTCTGCGACGCTATGCCTTCGCCTACAACCAGGGGAAGAGGAGCCGCTTTAGTACGCTCGATCCCGCCCTCCGGGATCTGCACACCTATAGTGACGGTCTCAATGACTACGTGGAGATGAACATCGTGGCTCGTCTGCCCCCAGATTTCGATGTGGATGCACTGCAGTCGCAGATGGAAAGCTGGAGTAATGGCGCGGAGCTGCGTTTCCTGGGCTGCGATCCTGCCTACCAGGTGGAGAAAAACATACCACCGGTACGGGCGTTGCTGCGTGCTATCCGCGCCCACGGGGGGAGGCCCCACTTCAAGCTGAAGACGGGCACCTCAGATATGAATACGGTGGGACCGGTGTGGGCATGTCCCATGGTGGCCTACGGGCCAGGGGATTCCTCCCTGGACCATACGCCCAAGGAGCACATTGAGATCGAGGAGTTCCACCGTTCTATTGCGGTGTTGGAGGATGCGTTGCTGTTGCTGGCGGCGCGGGGTTCGCGTTGATGTCCTGCCTCGTTGCGGGCATGGCCTATGGCGGAAAGAGAGGATCGGGAGGTTGGAGATGGCAAAGCGTAAGGTATCTAAGGTGGTGTTGGCGTACTCTGGGGGGCTTGACACCTCCTGTATCGTGCCCTGGTTGATCGAGAACTACAGGTGTGAGGTGATCACCTTCACTGCCGACCTGGGGCAGGAGGAGGAGCTGAGCGGCCTGGAGGAGAAGGCTCGAATCAGCGGGGCGACAAAGTCCTACATTGAGGACCTGCGTCAGGAGTTCCTGACCGATTTCGTCTTTCCGACGATGCGGGCGGGCGCGATTTACGAGCGCCAGTATTTGCTGGGGACCTCTTTCGCGCGCCCATTGATCGCGAAGCGACTGGTGGAGATCGCGGAGTTGGAGGGGGCCGATGCGATCGCACACGGTGCGACGGGCAAGGGTAACGATCAGGTGCGCTTCGAGCTGGGCGTGATGGCGCTCAACCCGCGGCTCACAGTGATCGCCCCCTGGCGTGAGTGGGAGATTCGTTCCCGTGAGGACGCTCTGGCCTATGCCACCGCCCATGGCGTGCCGGTGACCGAGACGGGCAGGTCCAAGTACAGCCGCGACCGCAACATCTGGCATGTCAGCCATGAGGGGTACATCCTGGAGGACCCCTGGCGGGAGCCGGAGGAGGAGATGTTCCTGCTCACGGTCGCGCCGGAGAAGGCTCCGGACACACCGCGTTACGTAGAGATCGACTTCAAGTCCGGCTATCCCGTGCGGGTGGATGGTGTCGCCCGCGGGCCGGTGGAGCTGGTGACCTACCTCAATCGCCTGGGTGGAGAGCACGGCGTTGGTCGCGTTGACATCGTTGAGAACCGCCTGGTCGGGATCAAGTCGCGGGGGGTATATGAGACGCCGGGGGGTACGATCCTGTATCAAGCCTTACGCGCCCTGGAGACGCTGTGCCTGGACCGTGACACGCTGCATTATAAGGACGTGCTCGCTGAGCGTTACGCCGAATTGGTCTACTATGGCAAGTGGTTCACTCCGCTGCGTACCGCGATGGATGCCTTTGTGGACAGCGTGATGGAGAACGTCACCGGCTCGGTGCGGCTGAAGCTCTTCAAGGGCTCCTGCACGGTTGTGGGGCGGAAGTCGCCTTATTCCCTCTATCGCGAGGATTACGCCACTTTTGGCGAGGACGATGTCTACGACCAGAGCGACGCTGAGGGGTTCATTCACCTCTTTGGCCTGCCGCTCAAGGTGCGGGCCCTGCTCGAGCTTGAGGGCGTGGGGCGCTCGGGCTACGAACAGCCCGATTTTGGCGAGTTCAAGCGAGATTAGCCATGGCCAAGCTGTGGGGAGGCCGCTTCGCAAAGTCCACCGACGCTTTGTTGGAGCGGTTCAATGCGTCCATCGGCTTCGATCAGCGCCTCTATGCGGTGGACATCACCGGCAGCATCGCCTATGCCCAGGCGTTGGCTGATGCGGGTGTGCTGACGCCCACGGAGGCAGCGACCCTGGAGGAGGGGTTGCGGGCCGTGCGGGCCGAGTTTGAGGCGGGTACGTTTGAGTTCCAGCCCACCGATGAGGACATCCACACCGCTGTCGAACGGCGGTTGATGGCGTTGGTAGGGCCTGTTGCCGGCAAGCTGCACACCGGCCGCAGTCGCAATGATCAGGTGGCCACCGATGTTCGCCTTTATCTGCTGGGCAAGATCGTCAATGAGGAGGATGGCGGCCTGCGGGGTCGGTTGCGCGCGTTGCAGGCAGCGCTGATCCAACAGGCCGAGGCGTACCTGGATGTGATGATGCCCGGCTATACCCATCTGCAGCAGGCCCAGCCGATCCTCTTTTCGCACTGGATGATGGCTTTCTTCTGGATGTTCCAGCGCGATATCGAGCGTCTGGATCAGTTGACCCACAGGGTAGGTGTCCTGCCTCTGGGTAGCGGTGCGCTTGCCGGCAATGCGTTTGGGATCGATCGCTTTGCGCTGGCACGTCGTCTGGGGTTCGAAGGGGTGAGCTCCAACAGCATCGACGCGGTCTCCGATCGTGATTTCATCATCGAGTTCCTCTTTTGGGCCAGTTTGGTGCAGGTCCACATCAGCCGGCTGGCGGAAGATCTGATCCTCTACGCCTCGGCGGAGTTTGGGTTCGTCACCTTGGACGATGCCTTCAGCACGGGATCGAGCATCATGCCCCAGAAGAAAAACCCGGATCCCCTGGAGCTGGCGCGCGGTAAGACAGGGCGCATCGTGGGCGATTTGGTGGGGCTCTTGATGGTGCTCAAAGGCCTTCCCACGGCCTATGACAAGGACTTACAGGAGGACAAAGAGCCACTCTTTGACGCTATCGACACCCTGGAATTGGAGCTTCCTGTGCTCACTGGCGTCATCAGCACGTTGGCCATTCATCCGGAGCGTATGGAAGCGAGCCTGCGCGATGAGATACTGGCGACGGATCTGGCAGACTACCTGGTCCGTCAGGGGGTACCCTTCCGCGAGAGCCACCGGCTAGTGGGAGAGGTGGTACGTCTGGCGATGGATCGGCAGTGCGGGCTTAGGGATCTTACATTGGAGGACTACCGCGCCATCTCGCCCGCCTTTGGGCCGGATGTCCACCAGGTGCTTGACCACCGTCGCTCAATCGAACAGCGTGCGACCTATGGGGGCACAGCCCCCGCGGCAGTGCGTGTGCAGATTGATGAGGCCAGGGCTATCCTGCAGGGCGAACGGATCGCTACCTCCGAGGACGGCTCCTGAATCGGGCGAGCCGGCAGGC
>CAZHBB010000022.1:39896-42637 GCA_964530185.1 uncultured Anaerolineales bacterium | reverse complement strand
CGCGTGCGTTCGGTCTGGGATATCCAGTGGGACGAGCATCATACCTGCGGCGAGATTCTGCGCGATCCGGAAGTGGACTACTGTCGTTGCAATTTCGACCTGGCGGACGTCGACCGCCTCCAGCAGATGTATCGCCTGTTCGAGGAGGAGGCCCGCCTGGCATTGGAGGCTGGGCTGGTGGTGCCGGCCCTGGACTATATCCTGCGCTGCTCGCACACCTTCAACGTGCTCGACGCCCGAGGAACCGTGGGGGTGGCCGAGCGCGCAGGGCTTTTCAAGCGCATGCGAGCCCTCACGCGGGAGGTCGCCCAGGCTTACCTGGCACAGCGTGAACGTGCCGGGTTCCCCTGGTTAGATCGGCCAGGGTTGACGCCTGGGGCCCTGGATATAGGTGCTACGTTGCACCTGCCGTTGCGCCCTTCGTCGGTGGAAAGAGGGGGCCTGCCCCAGGGCCGCCGTGCCCTAGTGTTCGAGATCGGGACGGAGGAGCTCCCCGCGGCACACTTGAGTGAGGCGTTGGCACAGATGCAAGCCTTTGTGCCAGAGTCGCTGGCGGAGCATCGTCTGGAGCATGGCGTAATCCATGTCTGGGGCACACCACGCCGCTTGACGGTCTATATTGAGGGACTTGCCGACCGACAGACGGACGAGGATGTGGTGGTGAAAGGGCCGCCTGCCAGGGTTGCCTTCGATGAGACAGGGAAGCCCACACGAGCGGCCCAGGGGTTCGCGCGCTCCCGTGGGGTCGATGTATCAGACTTGGAGATCGCGGAAGTGAATGGGGGACGCTATGTGGTTGCCCGTCAGAAGATCGCGGGCCGCGCCGCAATTGAGGTGTTGCAGGAGCTTCTCCCCCAGTGGGTTGCACGGCTCAGGTTCCCGCGTTCCATGCGCTGGAACGCATCGGGGGTGAGCTTCAGCCGCCCAATCCGCTGGCTGACAGCGATCTTTGGGGATGAAGTCATCCCTTGCAGCTACGCCTTGGTGGAGAGTGATCGCGTGACGCGCGGGCCGCGCCCGGCTGGATCGCCGATCATCGCATTGACCTCGGCCGAGGACTATCCAGCGGCGCTGGCAGCCTATGGGATCTTGGTGGACCCTGAGGTGCGCCGCACTGAGATCCGTAAACAGGCATCAGAGGCAGCCGAGGCCGTGGGTGGGGGGATCCCTGACGATGCCGCGTTGTTGGAGGAGGTGACGAACCTGGTCGAGGTACCTACTGCGGTGCTTGGTGCATTCGAGGCACGTTATCTTGCTTTGCCTCAGGATGTGCTCATCGCTGTGATGAAGAAACACCAGCGGTATTTCCCCGTGCTCGACGCCGAGGGCAAGATCCTGCCCTATTTCGTAACGATCCGCAATGGCGGACACGAGCACATGGACCTGGTTCGCCAGGGGAACGAAGACGTGATCCGGGCCCGGTACGCGGATGCTGAGTATTTCTATCAAAGTGACCTGGCCCGCCCACTCGAGGCGTTCCGCCAGGACTTGGCCAAACTGACGTTCCATGCCGAACTGGGCTCCATGTTGGAGAAGGCTCAGCGCCTGGAGCAGCTCGCGATCTGGCTCGGTGAGGTGCAGGGGCTTACATCCGACGAGATGCGAACCCTGGAAAGGGCGGCGTTCCTGGCCAAGGCCGATCTGGCGACCAAGATGGTGATCGAGATGACGAGCCTGCAGGGGATTATGGGACGGGAGTATGCGCTCCGAGCTGGCGAGGACCCGGCGGTGGCTCAGGCCATCTTCGAGCACTATCTTCCGCGTTACGCTGGGGACGCCCTTCCAGTGACCCGCCCAGGCATCGTGCTGGGATTGGCAGACCGCATGGACAGTCTTACCGGGCTTTTCGCGGTGGGTATGGCCCCCAGCGGTTCGGCTGATCCCTATGGGCTGCGTCGGACTGCTTCGGGTCTGGTTCAGATCTTGCTGGATCGTGAGATCAGCCTGTCGCTGGCTGCATTGGCTGATCAGGCTCTGGGAGCGCAACCGGTCCAGGCCCCAGAAGGTACGTTAGAGGCTGTCTTGGAGTTCGTGAGAAACCGCCTTCGCGTGGTGCTTCGGGATGAGGGGTTACCCTATGATGTGGTAGAAGCTGCCCTTGCCGCTCAGGGCGACGACCCGCTACGCGCCCGGGAGACAGCAGTGGCCCTGGCACAGTGGGTCGCCCGCGAAGATTGGGCTCTGATCCTTGATAACTACGCTCGATGTGTGCGCATCACGCGGGACCAGCCGATGTTCCAACTTGACCCAGATGCCCTGACCGAGGCCGAGGAAACCGCATTGTACCAGGCTCTGTTGCAGGCAGAAGCGCGTGTTCAGGCACAGCCCGATGTGGACACCTTGCTGGAGAGCGTGGCTTCCATGGTGCCAGTGATTCAGGCATTCTTCGACAAGGTGTTGGTGATGACGTCCGACGAGACGCTACGGCGGGCGCGCCTGGCCTTGCTGCAGCGTGTAGCCGGGTTGGCAACGGGTATCGTCGATCTGAGCCGCCTGGAGGGGTTCTAAAGGGGTCATGCGCCTGGCGCTTGCTGTTGTGCGGGTCACCGCAGATCAGGCGTACAATGAGCGGCGACTCTTGATGGCTATGCAGGAGGCTGCCTCGGCTCGTGCTGATCTGGTGCTGTTCCCTGAGGCTGCCCTGACAGGATTGAGCAATGTGGATGAGCCAGCCCATGACCTGGCACTGGGGCAGCCGATCCCAGGCCAGGTGACGCAACGGTTGGGGGCTCAGGCTCGCG
>CAZHBB010000022.1:0-39796 GCA_964530185.1 uncultured Anaerolineales bacterium | reverse complement strand
GATCTCTTCGATGATGCTGTGGTGGCCCGGTTGGCGAGACTTGACCTCCAGTGGCTGTTGTTCCCGTTCGCTCGTGCCTTTGATGACGGCAGCGCTGATCAAAGGCGCTGGGACAGGGAGGAGATGCCCGCTTACCGGGGCCAGGTGCAGCGGGTTGGGTGTACCACGCTGATGGTGAACTACCTGGCCGACGCTTCCCTGGAGGATGACAACTCGTTCGGTGGCGCATTCGTTGTGGACTCGGCGGGAGCTCTGATCGCTCAGTTTCCTCTGGGACGCGAAGGGCTGCTGATCGTAGATCTGTGACATGGCCTGGTATTTGATCTGGGACGCTGGCGGCACGCTGTTCAATACCTATCCCGCGGCAGCATCTGCACTGCAGCAGGCCCTGCGTGAGTTGGGATATGAGGTATCGCATCAGGAACTGACGTCGCTTCTGCGTCACACTACGGCGTATGCATTGCAGCGTGTGGCGGGCAGGTTCACCCTGGATGAGGGAGAGCTGCGCGTGAGGTTCGCTGAGGCCTATGCCTCAATGGATCCTGTGGAACAGCCACCTTTCCCCGGCGCTGTCGATGTGTGCAGATGGGTGTGTGATCATGGAGGTGCCAATTTCATCGTGACGCATCGCTCCTGGAGCTTGCTGGAGCCACTGCTGAAAGCCCATCATTTGGAGGAGCTTTTCATGGATTGGATCACCGGGGATGACCCCTATCCACGAAAGCCTGACCCAGGGGCGCTGTTGGCGATGGCGATCAGACACCGGTTGCCCCTGGCGCGGTGCATGGTCATTGGGGATCGGGAGTTGGACGTGGTCGCTGCGCGGAGGGCGGGTATGGCTGCCTGTCTGTTCCGAGGGAATCGTTCCCAGGGCGAGAATGACGCTGAACAGATAGCGGATCTGACGATTAGCCACTATCATGAGCTCTTGACATGGCTTGAAGAGCACACTCGCATGGAGTCTGGAGCGTTCGGCGGGGCTTGAGCTGACAGACGTGATAGATCCCCCCGAGTCACTCTTACCATAAGCGGGAGAAGGAGCGGGGAAGTTGGGGAAGTATTATTCTCCGTGATGTGTTTATCACATCGGGAAGATGGTAAACCGTTGCCGCCGAATGCCTTGTTTCATTGGTTCTGGGTTTTAGAAAAGAATAACGGATGATGAGGAAGAGATAGCCTATGGATACCCCAGCCTTTCCTGAGTTTAAACGTTTGACGCTTGAGGACCGACCAACGCTGCACCCGCGCCTGTGGGCATACCAACCAGAGACCTCCGAGTTGACCTTTACCAATCTCTACTTGTGGCGGTCATACTATCAGTATGAATGGTGCCTCTTGGAGGGTTGCCTCATCCTGCTGGCGCATGCCCCAGACCGGCACGCCTTCGTCCTGCCACCGGTCTGTGAAACCACGAACGCCGACGTGGTGTACCGGGTGCTGAGCTGGATGCGGGATGCGCTGGGCATTGAAAGGCCCAAAGTCGAACGCGCTGACGATCGCCTGGCCGAAGCCTTGAAGGATGATGCGCGGTTCCAGGTGCTTGAGACCCGGGACCATTTCGATTACGTCTATCGCACAGAGGACCTGGCGCGCTTGGCTGGTAGGCGATATAGCGCTAAGCGCAACCACATCAACCAATTCAGGCGCTATTACCAGCACGAGTACCGTCCTGTGACTCCGGAGTTGGTGAACGAATGCATCGCTCTGGCGGAAGTATGGTGCGAACAGCGACTTTGCGAGGAGGATCTAAGCCTTCAGCATGAGTTCGGTGGCATCAAAGCAGCCCTTGAGAACCTGGAGGCGTTGGAGTTTGACGGTGGAGCCATCCTGGTGGAAGGGAAGGTGCAAGCCTTTGCCTTGGGCGAAATACTCAACCGTGATACGGCGGTCATTCACATTGAGAAGGCGAACCCGGACTTCAAAGGCATCTACCCTCGAATGACGCAGGCATATGCGGAGCGCTGGTTGGGGGAGGTTTCATTCCTGAACCTTGAGCAGGATCTAGGGGAGCCGGGATTAAGGCGGGCAAAACAATCGTACCACCCTGATCACCTGGTACCCAAGTATGAGATCTCCCTGGCGGAATGACGCGGAGGAGATGCTGTCTGTCCTTGGGATAGAATACCTGTGGGCATGCCGCGCCTGCAAGGGAGGACCTTGCAGGGCCATCACGCCGGAAGAATTGTGAAGTGTTATGTTGGTAGGACACCCCACAGCGGGGGACATGCGCATGTCCCCCGCTGTGCTTGTGAGTGGTTGGACACACAAAACCTATTGGGAACGTCGACGCCCCTGCTGGCGTATAGCTGCCCCTATAAAATCCTTGAACAAGGGATGGGGACGCTGGAGGCGTGACTTGAACTCCGGGTGAAACTGAGAGCCCAGCATCCATGGATGGTCGCGGAGTTCGGCGATCTCCACCAACTTGCCATCGGGTGAGAGCCCGCTGTACACAAGCCCCGCCTCGGCCAGCCGTTCGCGATAAGCGTTGTTGAACTCGAACCGATGGCGATGCCGCTCCTGCACCACGTCGGTGCCGTAAGCTGCATGGGCACGGGTCCCGGGTTGCAGGTGGCATGGATAGGCCCCAAGGCGCATCGTCCCTCCTTTGTCGACGACGGTCTGTTGGTCCGGCATGAGGTCGATGACGGGATGCCTGGTCTGGGGGGCAAACTCCGTGCTGTTCACGTCGTCGGTCTTGAACGCATGGCGCGCCAATTCGATACACATGACCTGCATCCCCAGGCAGAGCCCAAGATAGGGGATGTGGTGTTCACGCGCGATGGTTGCAGCGACGATCTTTCCCTCGATGCCTCGATAGCCAAAGCCACCGGGGACCACAATGCCGTCGGCCTGGAGGAGGCGGTCGTGGCTCTTGCCCGATTCAAGGTCCTCACTGTGGACCCAGTCGATCTCCACATGGTAGTCGTGGGCCAGTGCGGCGTGGATGAGGGCTTCCCGCACGCTGATGTAGGCGTCGTGGAGTTCGACGTACTTGCCGACCAGGGCGATGCGGACCGTAGGTTTGGGGGTCTTCAGTTTCTGCACCGCCTCGCGCCAGCCTGTGAGGTCGGGTGGGTGGGTCTTCCTGCGGAGATGCAGCCTGCGCACCACCAGGTCGCCAATGCCGGCCTCCTCAAGCAACAGAGGGACTTCATAGATCGTGTCGACTGTCAGCAGAGGGAGGATTGCATTGGGCGCGACATCACAAAACAGTGCCACCTTATCGCGGATGCTGTCGTCGATGGGCAGATCCGAGCGGAGGGCGATGATGTCAGGTTGAATGCCGGCGCTTCTAAGTTCCCGCACACTGTGTTGGGTGGGTTTCGTTTTGAGCTCCCTCGTGGTGCCCAGGTAGGGCAATAGGGTCACGTGGACATAGAGCACGTTTTTGGGACCCACATCATTGCGCATCTGGCGGATGGCTTCAAGGAAAGGTTGCCCTTCGATGTCTCCCACTGTGCCGCCGATCTCACTGATGGCGATATCGGCTTTCAGTGTCTTTGCAGCAAGCATGATGCGATGCTTGATCTCGTTGGTGACGTGAGGCACGACCTGGATGGTGCCACCCAGGAAGTCTCCCCGCCGTTCCCGTGCGATGACCGCTTGATAGACCTGTCCTGTGGTGACATTGTTGAGCTTGCCAAGGTTCTCATCAATGAAACGCTCATAGTGTCCCAGGTCGAGGTCGGTCTCAGCTCCATCCTCTGTAACGAAGACCTCGCCATGCTGGTATGGAGCCATCGTGCCCGGATCCACATTGAGGTAGGGATCCAATTTCTGGATGGAGACGCGCAGTCCACGCGCTTTGAGGACTCTACCGAGGGAAGCGGCGGTGATGCCTTTCCCTAGTGAACTTACAACACCCCCCGTGATAAAAATATATTTGGTCGCCACTCAGCACCTCCTCACGGGAATGTAATTCTACTCCAAGGTTGTCGGCTGCCAAATTGGCGAGGCACTGTCACGCTTACCCTCTGGGCGGGGAACTCTCAAGGCCTCTCCAAAGGGGGCGTTCTGGGCGGGTTATGCTTCTCTAAGCTATCTGCCGCGATTTCGAGCTTGCGCGATGGAGATCAGCATGTCCGAATCATTGTCGTCGCCCAGACTGATTTTGGGGCCGCGGAGTTTCACCGAAGAGGCCAGCTATCTCAATCTTTTGTTTGTTGCCTCGGGGGATTCCGGTGTTATAATGCTCTCGTTGTATAAGCCGGTGCCTGCGAGCGCGGCAACCATTTCTCAGAGTATTGAAAGGACGCAGCGGAATGAGGATCTATGTTGGCAATTTGTCGTATCAGGCGACCTCTGATGATCTCAACGAGCTTTTTGGAGCGTATGGGGAGGTCTCAGAGGCCACGGTTGTGACCGATCGTGATACAGGACGGTCACGGGGCTTTGGATTTGTTGAGATGGCGAACGAGGCGGAAGCCAAGGCCGCGATCGCAGCGCTCGATCAGTCCCAGCACATGGGCCGGACGCTCAAGGTCAACGAGGCAAGGGCACGGCGTGAGCACAGTGGTGGCTCGCGACGTGGCGGCGGGCGTGGAGATCGCCAGGGTTGGTGGTAAGTCTTTATTGCCCGAGTTCATACTGAGTGTGAGGCCCCAGACACTGTCTGGGGCCTTCGTTCTTTTTGACGCTCTTCTCACGCACGTTATACTGTGACCGGAGGTGACGGGTATGGAGATCCTGGGTATTGATATTGGGGGATCAGGAATTAAAGGGGCGCCGGTGGACACCGAACGAGGGGAACTGCTCCGCGATCGTTTTCGAATTCCAACGCCCGAAGGGGCAGCTCCAGCCGATGTCGCGGCGGTGGTAGCGGAGATCGTCGATCACTTCGCCTGGCGTGGGCTAGTGGGCGTCGGGTTCCCGGCTGTGATCCAACATGGCGTGGCCCGTACCGCGGCCAATATTGACAAGCGCTGGATCGGGACGAATGTCGAGGCGCTCTTGGGCGAGGCAACCGGTTGTCGGGTGCGGGTGATCAACGATGCGGATGCGGCTGGCATGGCTGAGATGCGCTTTGGCGCGGGTCGTGGGCAGAAAGGCGTGGTCTTCATTGTGACTGTGGGAACGGGGTTGGGCACAGCCCTGTTCACGGATGGCGTCCTGGTTCCCAATACCGAGTTGGGCCACATCGAGATGGATGGTCAAGACGCGGAGTGGTTGGCAGCGGACTCGGCGCGCAAGCGCGAGAACCTGAAGTGGAAGGGATGGGCGCGGCGGTTCAACCGCTACCTTGAACGGATTGAGGCCTTGTTCTGGCCCGATCTGATCATTATCGGAGGTGGGGCCAGCAAGAAAATGTCCAAATTCCAGGATGTGCTGACCGTGAAGGCGCCTGTGGTGCCGGCGCTGCTCCAGAATCGGGCGGGTATCGTCGGCGCGGCGATCGCGGCCGAGGCTCTGGAATCATAAGGCCCTCCTGAGGACGTGTGAGTTCGAGCCATTTATCGGCTCTCTCACTCGTAGCTACCCAGTTGTTTGGCGAGCGCCACGATATGGCGGAAGGCTTCCAGGCTGACACTTGAGGGGACCGAGTGGTCGGAGGAGAAGATGTAGCCGCCCTGCTCTTTGAGCACTGGAATCACACGCCGCATCTCGGTTTCGATTGCCTCCCGGTCATCCCAGAGTACGGCATTGATGCCGCCGTGTAGGAGAAGCCGGTCCCCATAGGTGCGTTTCAGGTGGATGGGGTCCATCCCGGCTTTGACTTCCAGAGGGTTGAGTCCGTCGATCCCGATCTCGATGAACTCCGGCACGAAGGGTCGGACATCGCCACAGGAGTGCAGATGGGCGTGGATACCCTTGGCGTGCGCCCATTCGACGGCGCGCCTGTGGACGGGCTTGAGAAGCTTGCGATAGGTGCGTAGGGAGAAAAACTGGTGACCCTTGTACCCCATATCGTCGGGCCAGGTCACGGCATCGAAAGTATATCCAGCCTCCCACACCCGTTCGAGCAGAGCCAGATTGACGTCCAGAAAGTGGTTGAACATATCGACGCACCACTCCGGGTCATCGAGCAACGCTATGAGCAGCCGCTCGGTTCCCACGGTCCATGAGTGGGTGACATCGAACCCAAACCACAGGCCTGCCTCGATCCAGTAGCCCTCTCGTCGCCATATGGGGTAATGTGTCCGGAGGTAGTCCCAGGGAATGCGGTCGTCGCTGGGAACCATGCGGGCCTTGGCCTCCCGCCAGCTGTCTGGGTCAGTGATGGTGAAGTCCAGGAACTCCGGCGTCGAGGCGATATGTTTCCAGTTCTTCAGTGTGGCTCCCCAGGCTGTGGTCTGGATGACATAATCGTCTGTCTCCTCCAGGATGCGGACCGGATATCGCGGACTGTTGTCGACGCTGATATGGGCGATGCGATCCAGGTCGAAATACTCCACGTAACTCACATCTTCTGGCATACCCTCTCTGCACCATCGCTCAATGGTAGCCTGCCACGGTATATCGATCACAGGGATGCGATCGGCTTCGCGGTGGGCATACATCCGCGCGATGCGCTCCCGGCTGGTCATCTCACGATTCATCTCGTCCCCTCGGCTGGTGGAATTTCACGACTTCCTGCGGAGATCAAAGCACAGCGTCTCACTGGTATGTGGGTAGCCATTCCCCGTGGGCTGCAATCAACTCATCCACCAGGGCATGAATCTGATCCAGGTCCAGTTCAGCCGCGGTGTGGGGATCGAGCATGGCGGCGTGGTAGATGTACTCGCGCTTCCCGCTCAGCGCTGCCTCAACCGTCAGTTCCTGGACGTTGACGTTGGTGCGGATCAGGGCCGCCAGTTGAGGGGGCAGCGCACCAATCCGGGTGGGCTGCAGGCCGTTCTTGTCTACCAGGATGGGTACTTCCACGGCGCAGCCCTGAGGCAGATTGTCGATGAGCCCGAAGTTGGGGACGGTGCCATTGATCACTCGCGGTACTCCGGTCTCCATACTGTGGATGATAAGTGAGCCGTATTCCTTGCTGCGCCGCACCTCAATACCCTCACCACGTTCCAAATGTTCTCGCATAGTCTCCCATGCTGCGATCTGGCGTTCGCAACGTCGGGGGTACTCATCCAGTGGAATGTTGAAGCGTGAGATCAAGTCAGGGCGGTCGCGCTTGATGAACCATGGCACATATTCGGCGAAATGCTCACTCGACTCTGTCACGAAATAGCCAAGCCGCTGGAAGACCTCGTAACGGACACGGTTCCAGTCGGGTACCCGTCCTTCGTCAATGACCTGTTGTATTCGGGGATACAGATCTTCGTAGCCTTCAGGCGTCTTCCGTTCGAACCGAAGGTAGAAAGCCATGTGGTTGATGCCTGCGCAGACGAAGTTGATCTCTTCGATAGGGACTTCGATGTCCCGTGCCAACTGCTCGGCTGTACCCTGCACACTGTGGCAGAGTCCCACGGTATGAATGGGGGAGGCCCGGAAGACTGCCCAACAGTTCATCGCCATAGGATTGACATAGTTAAGGAACGTAATGTGGGGCTGGCTGACTTCCTCCATGTCACGGCACATGTCGAGCATGACCGGGATGGTGCGCAACGCGCGCATGATCCCTCCGATACCCAGCGTATCGCCGATGGTTTGGCGCAGCCCGTATTTCTTGGGGATCTCGAAGTCGATGACCGTAGCGGGCTTGTACCCGCCGATCTGAAACATCCCGATGGCGTAGTCGGCCCCCTCGAGAGAGGCGCGTCGGTCCAGTGTCGCCTCGATTGTGGGGTGTGCATCGAGTGCCTCAGCTACGCGATGCGCCACCACTTCCGATGTGCGGAGCCGTGATTCGTCAATATCGTGCAGACTCAGGGTACAATCCGCCAGTTCTGGAAAGCTGAGAATGTCGCCTATCAGGTTTTTGGCAAATACGGTGCTTCCGGCACCGAGAAAGCTGATCTTAGGCACGGTTCATTCCTTTCATTTGGATGGGATGGTGTAGACTGTTAGACAGTTCGGTCCATAGCCCATGCGTGGAGGGAACAGCAACATCGCTGTCCCCTCCATGGGTTTGTCAAAGGGACTAGGCTCATGCAACATGCGGCGGCACACACTGCATGGTGCGGTTATTTGCTGCGTGCTTCCTTGATCCACTGGATCACCTGTCGCGCTGTCTCGGTGATCTTGTGGTATTCCCCTGCAGCGATCCACTCCTTGCGCACCAGCTTGCTTCCCATTCCCACACATACAGCGCCGGCTGTGATCCAGCCCTTGATATTATCCTCTTCGGCCCTGACTCCTCCGGTGGGCATGAGCCTGGTCCATGGCATGGGGGCCGTCACCGCTTTGATGAAACCAGGTCCTCCCACCTGGGTGCCTGGGAACACCTTGCAGATCTCCACACCAAGTTCCTCCGCGGCTGAGATCTCTGAAACGGTGCCGCAGCCAGGCATGTAAGCCACCTTGCGCCGGTTGCACATTCTGGCGACCTCTGGATTGAGCATGGGGCCGACGACGAAGTTCGCGCCATAGGAGATCGCCAATGCGGCAGTTGGGGCATCCGCGATCGATCCCACCCCCATGATGACCTCGGGGCGGGCTTCGGCGAAATAGGGAACCAGTGCCTTGAAGACCTCCATGGCCTGATCACCGCGATTGGTGAACTCGACGACATGTGCCCCTCCGTCGGCCAGAGCATGGATCACCTTCTTACAGACCTCGATATCCGGATGGTAGAACAGGGGCACCAGGCCAACATCTATCATCGTCGTCAATACGGTTAAACGATCAAAACGCGCCATGGTCCGCTACCTCCTCAAAAAGGTACAGGCTTATCTGGAAACGCGGCCGGAGACATCGCCGCCCATGAGTTTCTCGACCTCAGCCACCGTCGCCAGGTTGAAGTCACCGATGATGGTGTGCTTGAGGCACGATGCAGCGACCGCGAAGTTGAGCGCACGCTGCCTGTCGTCATACGTGAGCAGGCCGTAGATCAGACCACCCACGAAGCTGTCGCCACCACCTACCCGGTCCACGATGGGGACGATATCGTAGGTGGGAGCCGTGTAGATCTCTCCTTGATGCCAGAGGATCGCACTCCAGGTGTTGTGGCTGGCAGAGAGAGAACCACGAAGCGTGATGGCAATGGTGTGGAGGTTGGGGAAACGCTGGCTGAGCTTCTCGCATACGTAGACATAGGCATCGGCCTCGACTTTGCCGCGGGTGACGTCGACCTCTGGCGCACGGATGCCAAAGACCTTGTCCGCGTCTTCCTCATTGCCGATTGCGATGTCTGAGTAGCTGACAAGCTCCTCCATCACCTCTCCAGGGCGCTTGCCCCACTTCCACAACTTGCTCCGGTAATTAAGATCGCACGAGATGGTGACCCCAGCCTTCTTAGCGGCTTTGACCGCTTCGAGGCACACGGCAGCGGCTCCGGCGGAGATGGCCGGTGTGATGCCCGTCCAGTGAAACCACCTGGCGTCGGCGAAGACCGCATCCCAGTCGACCATGCCGGGTTCAATGGTAGCGAGTGCCGAGCCAGCGCGGTCATAGATGACTTTGCTGCCGCGCTGGGCTGCGCCGGTCTCCAGGAAATAGATGCCGAGGCGATCGCCGCCTCTGACGATGTGCTGGGTGCCTACCCCAAACTGTCGGATGTAGTTGAGGCAGGCATCTCCGATGTCGTTCTTCGGCAGGCGGGTGACATATTCCACCGGCAGGCCGTAATTGGCGAGGGAAACGGCGACATTGGCCTCGCCTCCCCCATAGATCGCGTCAAAGCTGCGAGCCTGCACGAACCTCTGATGCCCAGGCGGGGAAAGCCGCAGCATAATCTCTCCAAATGTGACGATTTTCTTCATATTTGTACTCCTTCCCCCATGGTCTTGTGATCGGACTATGTGAGCCTGTTCAACAGCAGGTTATCCCTGTCGCTGAGATGCTCGGACATTGACGTCACGGGTGTCATCATATATGCTGCGTCATAGCCTGTCAAGATAAAATAGGGGTTCCGCCGGCATGTCCTGCTTCACCGAGGGAGCGTAGAGGGCGACAATGTGAAGGGGTGGGTGCAGAGGCACAGGTGAGCGGTGGACCTCCCTGACTGCCTGGCAGACCTTGAGAATCTCAGCGTGGGAGGGTGTTATGGGTACAGATGTTCATGCGTTGATCTCGCCGATCCTGGAGCTCCACCATGCGATGCGAAAGGCTATCTTGGCGGCGTTTCGGGTGCAGGAGGCCGGGCCAGCGCTCAGCGGAGTGGCCCGTGATGGCGAAGGAGACACGATCTATTGCATCGACCGCATCAGTGAGGAACAACTGATCGAGCAGGTCGAACGGATCTCCAGGGCTGTTGGGCCATTGGTGCTCGTGGCGGAGGGGTTACCCCACGGTGGGGAGATGGTGCTCCCGCGTGGGGCTGAGGAGAGGAATGCTGCGTGGCGGTTGATTGTGGATCCCATCGATGGCACCCGTGGGCTCATGTATCAGAAGCGGAGCGCGTGGATCCTCTCGGCAGTGGCGCCCAATCGAGGCTCTGAGACTTCGTTAGCCGATATCGTCTTTGCCGTCCAGACCGAGGTGCCGGTGATTAAACAGCATCTGGCGGATCAGATATGGGGCCTGCGCGATGGGGAGGTGCACGCCGTGCGGCAGAACCTGCTGGATGAAACTGTACGTCCGTTGGAGCTTGCGCCATCCAGCGCGCGTTCGATCGCGCACGGCTTCGCGACAGTGTCCCGTTTCTTCCCTGGAGCCCGGGACCTGCTGGCCGCCATCGACGATGAGATCGCGCTGGGGGCTTTGGGGCCTATTTCCCCTGGTAAAGCTCACTGTTTCGAGGATCAGTACATCTCCACCGGTGGACAGCTCTATGAGTTGATGGCTGGCCATGACCGTTTTGTGGCCGACTTAAGGCCCCTGACGGAAAAATGGCTCGCCCGGCGGGGAATGGCGCTGGGCCTGTGCTGTCATCCCTATGACATCTGCACCTCGATGATTGCTGAGAAGCTAGGCGTCATTGTCACTGCCCCAGATGGTGCACCGTTGGATGCCCCTCTGGACGTGGGTACGGAGGTGGCGTGGGTGGGCTATGCCAACAGTGCGATCCGGGCTGAGGTGGAGCCGTTGTTGCAGGCCGCGTTGCACCGGCGCGGCCTGATTTGAAATGACGTCTCCATTGCGTACAGTCGTTTGCCTTGAACTTTCCCTGATTTTATGTACTATTTTGAATAAAGATAGAGATTACTTCTCCGACCCGGCGGACCTAAAGGTTTTCCTACCCATGGGCGACGGGCGGTAGGGTATAGTTGGAAACGGCTACGCCTCCCGTGTTTGGAAAGGAGAAGGTAGATGCACCCTGTGTGCGGTGGTGCTTGCTTTCTCCTCGCAAGCATCACCGCTTTTTTCGTTTATCTGGCGACGGAGCAGAAGGAGGCTTGATGGGACATCACTCGAAGTTGACTGTAGTCCTTGTGCTTATCGTCCTGGTAATCTCCGGTTGTGCAAGTTTGCCTGTGGCACACAATTCAGATGGGAGTGGCGATGTGGCACTTGTTGTACTCCACGCGGGGAGCCTGTCGGTCCCAGTCAAGAGGTTCGTTGGAGCCTATCAGCGGGATCACAGGGATGTTACATTCATCACCGAGGCTGCCGGGAGCAGGACCACGGCCCGGAAGGTGAGTGAGTTGGGGCGTGAGGCTGATCTTGTCCTCTCAGCCGATTACCTGGTGCTTGATGATCTCCTGATCCCCGACTTCGCGGGCTGGAACATTCGTTTCGCGCGCAACGAGATGGTCATTGCCTACACGGAGTCCTCCCGCTACGCTGACGAGATAACCTCTGAGAATTGGTACAAGATCCTGCTCCGCCCGGACGTGGTATATGGCCATTCGGATCCCAATGCGGATCCCTGCGGTTACAGGACGTTGATGCTTTGGCAGCTTGCGGAAAAGCATTACGGGATCGCCGGTCTGTCTGAGCGGTTGGACGAGCACTGTCCACCGGAGAACGTGCGCCCCAAGGAAACGGATTTGATCGCACTCCTCGAGTCGGGCGACATGGACTATGCCTTCGAGTATCGCTCTGTAGCGGTGCAACATGGCTTGAACTACGTCACTCTACCGCCGGAGATCAATTTGAGCGATCCGCAGCTTGCGGATGTCTATCGTGAGGCCACTGTAGAGGTCAGCGGCAGGGAGCCTGGTACGACCACGACCCTTGTGGCCACGCCTATTGTCTATGGCCTGACCATCCCTCGCAACGCCCCTCATCCGGACGAGGCACTGGCTTTTGTGCGTTTCATCCTGGGACCGCAGGGTCAGGCGATCCTGGAAGAGGCGGGACAGCCGCCGCTTGTGCCGCCGCTGGCCACGGGGGAAATCCCCGCTGAACTCGCTGACCTGGTGGAGAAAGTGGATTGAGCACCATTATGGATAGGGTGCGTGCTGTGTTTCAGCGGCCCATGCAGGTCATCTTTGGCTTTCTCTCTGCACTGCTGTTGCTGATCGTCGTCTGGCCCCTGAGCTATTCCCTGTTTGCAGTGTCCCCTGCCTCGCTAAAAGAGACGCTGGCCGATGTCACGGTGCGACAGTCGTTCGGGGTGACTTTTTCCGCCGCGATGATAGCTACTCTGGTGGCCCTGTTGTGTGGTGTGCCGCTGGCCTACCTTCTGGCACGGAGTGACTTTCCGGGGAAGGCCTTGGTGGAAGGGGTGGTCAGGTTGCCCATCGTGATCCCCCATTCCGCCGCCGGCATTGCGCTGCTGATGGTGTTTGGCAGGCGGGGGAGCCTGGGCATGGCTTTCGATGCCCTGGGGATCCGTTTCGTCTCCGCGAAGCCAGGTGTCGTGCTGGCCATGCTGTTCGTGAGCATGCCATACCTGGTCAACGCCGCTCGTGAGGGCTTCGAGGCGGTGGACGTCCGCCTGGAGCACGTCGCACGCACGCTGGGGGCCACCCCTTGGCAGGCTTTCCGGACTGTTGCTCTGCCCATGGCGGCCCGCGGTATTCTGTCTGGCGCTTTGCTTATGTGGGCGCGAGGCATCAGCGAGTTTGGGGCGGTCGTCATCCTCGCTTTTCACCCTATGGTCATTCCTGTGCTGCTTTACGAGCGTTTCGAGGCTTTTGGGCTGCGGGCTGCGCAACCGGTGACATCCCTGGTGATCGCCGTCTGTCTGGCCCTTTTTGGATTGGTTCAGGTGGTCGCGGGGCCGCGATCTCGCAAGGCGAGCAGCCGTTCCTGGCGCCGCCGGGGTAACAACGGGTATCCCGGTTTCGCCTCCGGGGATCAAACAGATACGCTCGTGTCTGTGAAGGACGATCGGGAGGAGGCTGCATTCGTTGGATCGGTTCCAGAACTGCAGGGCAGTTCTGTTTGTCTTCGCAATCTTGAGGTGTCGGTCGAGGGATTTGAGTTGAGAGACGTGAGCCTGGACATCGAGGCCGGGGAATATCTGGTGATCCTTGGCCCAACAGGTGCAGGGAAGACAATGTTGCTGGAGACCATCGCTGGCCTCCGAACTCCGCGGTCTGGAGCTATCTTGATGGATGGCGTTGATGTGACCCGTCTGCCCTGCGATGTACGTGGCCTCGGCTTCGTCTATCAGGACTACGCGTTGTTCCCCCATATGACTGTGGCGGAGAACATCGGTTATGGCCTTGCGGTGCGCCACGTGGCCCCCGAGGCACGGCGGGCTCGAGTGACTCAACTGGCTCAAGCGTTGGGTATCGAGTCTCTCCTGGACCGCGTGCCGACGACGCTTAGCGGCGGCGAGCAGCAACGTGTGGCCCTGGCCCGGGCTCTGATCGTCCAGCCTCGGTTGCTCCTTCTGGACGAGCCGCTCGCCGCCCTGGATTCCCGTACCCGGGAGGAGTTGCAGCGAGAACTGGCATGGCTGCATCGCCATGCCCACGTGACAAAAGTCCATATCACCCATGATTTCGAAGAAGCGATTGCTCTGGCCGATCGCATCGCGATTGTGAGCGATGGCGAGATCGTGCAGGTGGGCACACCGGAGGAGGTCTTTCGTCGCCCCAAGTCTCCTTCGGTGGCCGAGTTTGTTGGGGCGCGCAATATTTTTGAGGGAATGATCCTCAGGAGGGAAGCAGGCTATGCCGTGCTTGACATAGAGGGGACAGAGCTGGCTGTGGTCACGCCCTTGAATGGTCACGTGCATGCGGTGTTGCGTCCGGAGGACATCATCCTCTCGACGCAGCCTTTGCGCTCTAGCGCCCGCAACTGCCTGAAAGGTCATATCACCGAGGTCGATGACCGGGGCGAATTGATATATGTCACGGTCTCTGTCCCCCCTCGGTTCGTCTGTGTGATCACCCGGGCCTCGTTGGAGGAGATGGACCTTGCCGTGGATGGAGAGATCTATCTCTCGTTCAAAGCGTCTGCGGTTCATGTGTTCTGAGTGTTGAGGAGACGGAGGAAATGCCGATTCATGATCGGTTCCATCGAGCCATTACTTATCTACGCGTTTCGGTAACGGATCGGTGTAACCTGCGGTGTGTTTACTGTATGCCTGAGGAAGGTGTACAACTGCGTACGCATGAGGAGATCCTGAGATATGAGGAGATCGCACGGATCGTGCGGGTGGGCAGTGAGCTTGGTCTTACGAAGGTGCGGCTTACCGGAGGAGAGCCTCTGGTGCGGCCTGGGATTGAGCGCCTGGTCGCTATGATCGCTCAGATCCCTGGGCTGAATGACTTGGCGATGACCACCAACGGCATCCTGTTGGCGAGATACGCCCGTGCCCTGGCCGCCGCTGGCCTGGGCCGCGTCAATGTCAGCCTCGATTCTCTCCATCCGAAACGATTCCATGAGATCACCCGTTGGGGCACCCTGGACGATGTGCTGAGCGGCTTGCGAGCTGCGGAAGAGGCGGGTTTGACCCCCATCAAGATCAATACGGTGGTCGTGCGGGGGCTCAACGATGAAGAGGTCCCCACGTTGGTTGCCTGGGCTGCGAGGAGGGGGTATCGCTTACGATTCATCGAGTGGATGCCCGTGGGTCATACGGTCGAGGATATTGCTGCCTGGCGCAGCCGCTTTGTCTCCGCTCGCGAGATCCGGGAGCGTATTGAAGCCGCCTATGGTCCTCTGGAGGCCGGAGAGGCGAGGACTACAGGACCTGCGCGGTGCTATCGTGTGCAAGGTATGGAAGTAGAGATCGGTTTTATCTCGCCTATCAGCGAACGTTTCTGCAGTCAGTGTAACCGACTGCGCCTGACTGCGGATGGCCAACTGCGGCCCTGTCTGCTCTCCGACCGTGAGCTGGATCTGCGGACGCCTCTGCGCCAGGGCATTGACGATGAAGGACTCAAGGCCCTGCTTATAGAGGCTGTGCGTATGAAACCCTTTGGCCACCATCTGGACAGGGACTGGCGGGACGCCGAGGAGCGGACTATGGCGGAGATTGGAGGATAAGCATGGGAGGGGAAGAGTCGATGCCCTTGACCCATCTCGACGAGCAGGGGCGTGCGCGCATGGTGGATGTTGGTAACAAGGCTCGTACAGAGCGGGAGGCTGTGGCTGGTGGGGCCGTCTACATGCGACCGGAGACCCTGGCTCTGGTGGTGTCGGGTCAGGGTCCCAAGGGGGATGTGTTGGCGACGGCCCGCATCGCGGGCATCATGGCTGCTAAGCGCACGCCTGAGCTTATTCCCCTGTGTCATCCGCTGCAACTGACCTATGTAGGGGTCGAGTTCGAGGTTGACCGAGGGGCCTCGTGCGTCCATATCCGGGCTACGGTCCGAACGAGGGACCGTACCGGTGTGGAGATGGAGGCGCTGACGGCGGTGAGTGTGGCTGCCCTGACCATCTACGACATGGTCAAGGCTGTGGAGAGGACTGTGAGGATCCAGGATATCCGCCTGCTGAGGAAACGCGGGGGCAAGAGTGGAGATATTGTACTTGAGGAGGTCTGATGAAGGTGCGTGTGCGGTTTTTCGCCGCCCCCAGGGAGCGGATAGGAAGGGGCGAGATGGTGTTGGAGTTTCCAGAGGGGACCACCCTGTCGCAGGTGAGGGCCTTTCTGCTTGGGCAGTACCCATTTCTGCGCGATGTGGCACTCCAGTTCGCAGTGAATGCCGTTTATGCGCGAGAGGATACCCCGTTGCACGATGGCGATGAGATCGCCTGTATCCCGCCCGTCGGAGGAGGCTGAAGCCATGGCTGACATCTATCGCGTGACGCGGGACGTACTCTCAGTGGATGAGGTCGTGGCAGGTGTGACGGACGCCGCTGTGGGGGCTGTGGTGACCTTTGTAGGGGTCGTCCGCGGCACGTCTGAGGGGCGGCAGGTGCGGTATTTGGAGTATGAGGCATACCCTGAGATGGCTGAGCGTACGCTGGCACAGATCGGGGGGGAGGTTCGCGCGCGTTGGCCCGAGATCCTCCATGTGGCAATAGCCCATCGGGTCGGTCGTCTGGAGATCGGTGAGACTGCGGTGGTCATTGCCCTGGCAGCCGCGCACAGGCCCGGCGTGTTTGATGCGTTGCGTTTCGCGATCGACCGCCTCAAGGAGATCGTGCCGATCTGGAAGAAAGAAGTCTGGATAGATGGTGAGGAATGGAAGAGCGAGCGATGAGAGTACATGCCAGTCATGAAGACGATCTGTACCCAATGTTGAGCGTCGAGGAGGCGCTGGACAAGGTCTTGAAGGCGTTCCAGGTGTTGGACGCGGTGTCTGTTCCCATTCTGAGGGCCCTGGGGCGGGTCCTGGCCGAGGACATCCATGCCGATATGGACATCCCCCCGCACGACAACACTGCGATGGATGGCTACGCCCTGCGTGCTATCGACACGCAGGGGGCTACGGCAACGGAGCCCCGGCGTCTGCGGGTGATCGAGAATCTGGCTGCTGGTTACGTGGCCGCGCGGAGGGTCGAGCCGGGGACGGCTATCCGCATCATGACCGGGGCACCTATCCCGCCTGGTGCGGATGCAGTAATCCGCTTTGAACTCACCGAACAGCAGGGCGAGTGGGTCAAGGTCTATCGAGAGGTACCGGTGGGTAACAATATTCGGCGTGCCGGTGAGGATGTCCAGTGTGGCGCACTCATCCTTGCCAGGGGCAAGGTGTTGCGTCCGCAGGAGATAGGCATGTTGGCTGCCCTGGGCCGCAGACAGGTCTCCGTTATTCGTCGTCCTCGGGTGGCGATTCTGTCCACCGGCGATGAGTTAGTCGACATCGATGAGCCCCTGGCGCCAGGCAAAATACGCAATACTAACAGTTACTCGGCGGCTGCGCTGGTCCTGAAGTACGGGGGCGAGCCTATCCTGCTGGGGATTGCGCGCGACACTGTGGAGGATCTGACCGCCAAGCTGCGCGAGGGCTTGGCGTGTGGTGCCGATCTCCTGGTGACCTCAGGCGGAGTTTCGGTGGGGGATTTCGATGTCGTCAAAAAGGTATTGGCCGCCGAGGGGGAGATCACCTTCTGGCGGGTGCGCATGAAACCAGGCAAGCCGTTCGCGTTTGGCCACATTGAGGCGGACGTGGATGGGCAGCGCCGCCGGGTTCCAATTCTGGGGCTGCCAGGGAACCCTGTCTCCGTGATGGTCTCGTTCGAGATGTTTGCACGGCCGGCTATCCTGAAGATGTCGGGGCACAAGGACTTCGCCAAGCGGTCGGTTGAGGCCATCCTTTTGGACGAGATCAAGTACAAAGACAGCCGACGACACTACGTGCGGGTCTCGTTGGAGGAGAGAGGCGGTGCCTTGTACGCAGCTCTGACCGGGGAGCAAGGCTCCGGCATTCTCTACTCCATGGTCAAGGCGGATGGGCTGGCTGTGATCCCAGAAGAGTGGGATCATGTCCCCGCCGGGACACGGGTGAGAGTGCTGCTGTTTGATTGAGGGATGAGACCTGCACGATGCCCGCCACGGCATGGTCACCTGTCACCCGGGAGGCTCGCGGGACATCACCCGATCTGGTAGTTTGGTGGCTCCCTCGTGATGATTACATCGTGGGGGTGACTTTCGATGAGACCGGCGTGGGTGATGCGCACAAACTGGGCCTTGGACCGCAGTTCCTCCAGGTCTTTCGCCCCGGCGTATCCAAGGCCTGAGCGAAGCCCCCCTATGAGTTGGAAGAGGTAGTCGTGGAGGGGGCCCTTGTAGGGCACGCGTCCTTCCACTCCCTCGGGGACGAGCTTGCTACTGCCATCTTGCCCGGAGGCGTAGCGGTCTCGGCCATATCCCTTCATAGCGCCCAGGCTGCCCATGCCTCGATATTCCTTAAAGCGTCTCCCGTCGTAGTACACGACTTCTCCCGGGGCCTCGTCCAGACCTGCAAGCATACTCCCCAGCATCACGACATGGGCGCCCGCTGCAATGGCCTTGACAATATCGCCGCTGTACTTGATCCCCCCATCGGCGATCACAGGCACGCCGTAGGGTTCTGCGGCCCGGGCGCAGTTGTAGATCGCTGTGAGCTGAGGCATGCCCGCGCCCGCGATGATACGTGTGGTGCAAATGGAGCCCGCTCCAACGCCAACCTTGATGACGTCGGCTCCAGCCTCGATGAGGGCCCGGGTTCCCTCTGCTGTGACCACGTTCCCCGCGATGATGGGGAGGTCAGGGGCCACCACACGGATACGGCGGATGGCCTGAAGCACACCGGCGGAATGTCCGTGGGCTGTGTCAATGACGACGATGTCCAGCCCGGCATCGACCATAAGTCGGATGCGTTCCTCCAGGTCGGGCCCCACTCCGACGGCGGCCCCGACGACCAGCCGACCCTGGCTGTCGGCGGTGGCGTTGGGGAAGTCGCGTGCCTTCTGGATATCCTTGACGGTGATCAGACCTTTCAGGATGTTGTTTTCGTCCACAAGCACCAGTTTCTCAATCCGATGTTGGTGCAGCAGCCGCTTTGCGTCTTCCAGTTTGATGTCCACTGGCGCGGAGACGATGTTCTCCGAGGTCATAAACTCGGTGACCGGCAGGTCGTAGTCCTCCGGGTCGACGAAGCGGAAGTCGCGGTTGGTGAGGATCCCCACGAGCCGGTTGTCGTCCTCGGTGATCGGCACCCCACTGATATGGTAAGTAGACATGATGGTCTCTGCATCCCGGAGGGTGGCGGTGGGGGGCAACGTGATGGGATCCACGATCATGCCGGACTGAGATCGCTTCACTTTGGCGACCTCTGCCGCCTGGTGCTCTGGAGCCATATTGCGGTGGATGATGCCCACACCCCCCTCGCGGGCGAGGGCGATGGCCATGGCTGCCTCCGTCACCGTGTCCATGGCGGCGGAGAGGATGGGTACGGCCAGTTTGATGTTCTGCGTGAGTTGGGCGCTGATGTCGGTCTGACCGGGTAGGACCTCGGTGTATCCTGGCACGATCAGTACATCGTCGAAGGTCAGCGCCTCCACACCCTCGAAAAGCTCGTGGTTTCGCATGTTCCCCCCTTACTATGCTTGTTGGCTGGGGTCTATTCTAGTCGCAAGGGGATTGTTCACAATTCTCCCAGCGCATCACCCACCCCTGTCACGGACATCGTGAAACACTCATCTCCCTTCCAGCGCGGATGGGAGGGAAAATCGCAAAAGGTGGGGGGAGATAGGAGCGCTGCCTATGCCACCATGGGGAGAGGCTGACTCGACCAGTGAATGTACAACTGGCTTCTGTTGGCGGCTCCTTGGATCTCCGGGCCCAACGGTGCACGGCTACAAATGCGCGATGATCGCGTTTGCCATGTCCTGGGTCCCCACCAATTGTGCATCAGGCCGTTGGGCGTGTAGATCGGCGGTGACCACACGACCGTCTGCCAGCACTGAGGCCACGGCCTGTTCTACGCGATCTGCAGCTTCATCCTCGCTGAGATAGCGTAGCATCAGCGCGCCGCTGAGAATGGCCGCGATGGGATTGGCTTTGTCCTGCCCGGCGATGTCGGGGGCCGAGCCATGGACGGGCTCAAAGACCGCGATGCCATCGCCGATGTTGGCCCCAGGGGCCATGCCCAGTCCCCCAATGAGTCCAGCGCTCAGGTCGCTCACGATGTCTCCAAAGAGGTTGGGCAGGACCAGGACGTCATATGCTTCCGGTCGCAGGACGAGCTGCATACACATGTTGTCCACGATTCGTTCCTGGTATGCGATATCGGGATATGCCTCGGCGACCTCCCGTGCGACTTTGAGAAAGAGACCATCCGTGATCTTGAGGATGTTGGCTTTGTGGACAGCCGTCACCTGATGGCGCCCGTTCCTGCGCGCGTACTCGAAAGCAAAACGCGCGATGCGCTCGCAGGCACGCCGTGTCGTGATGCGCAGGGCCTCGGCCGCCTCATTGGGGATTACCTCATGTTCCAGACCGACGTAGAGGCCCTCGGTGTTCTCCCGGACCACCACCAGATCCACACCAGGCCTGGCCTGAGCCACACCGGGCAACGATTTGGCCGGGCGGAGGTTGGCATACAGGTCGAGGAGCTTGCGAATGGCGACGTTTACGCTACGGAATCCCGAGCCGATCTGGGTGGTGATGGGTCCCTTGAGCGCCACGCCGTGCGCACGCACAGACTCCAAAACCCGCTCTGGCAAAGGGGTGCCTTCCTCTGGCATGACTGACGCACCGGCGGGCTGAACATCCCACTGCAAAGGGACGCCTGTGGCCTCCAGGACGCGCCGGGCGGCTGTGGTGACCTCCGGGCCGATCCCGTCGCCGGGGATCAAGGTAACGGTGTAGCTGTTATTGAGCATGGCTTCCATCCTCCATTTGCCTGCGGGTGTACTGGAGCAGCCCACCTGCCAGCAGGATCTCTCGTTGTCGCGGCGTGATCTGCGCTTTCAGGGCGTAGATCAGCCCCTTGGTGGTGTTGTGGGCTGTGATTCCCTGTCCCTCTCTGAGGGCTGTGTGGGTATCGGAGAGCACCAGGGTGTCCCCCTGTTCCACCGAGGCGTAGTCGGCTTCGTCAGCGAAGACCAGGGGCAGGATGCCCACGTTGATGAGGTTGGTGTGGTGGATGCGTGAGAACGAACGGGCAAGGACTGCCCGTACCCCAAGGTACATGGGTGCAAGTGCGGCATGTTCACGGCTGGAGCCCTGGCCGTAGTTCTCGCCCCCCACGATGATCCCACCGCCCCATGCGCGGGCACGCTTGACGAACTCGGGGTCCACACGGATGAAGACATATTCCGCGATAGCCGGGATGTTCGAGCGCAGGGGGAGGATGTGGGCACCGGCCGGCATGATGTGATCCGTGGTGATGTTGTCGCCCACCTTGAGCAATATGCGCCCCGTGATCTCATCCGCCACAGGCTCCCCGAGAGGGATGGGCTTGATGTTGGGGCCACGGATGATCTCCACCTGGGCCGCTTCCTCCGGCGGCAGCGGCGGGACGATCATATTGTCCTGGATCAAATAGCGCTTCGGCGCAGCGATCTCGGGGTAGGGCCCTAGCTCTCTGGGGTCAGTGATGACACCCGTGAGCGCAGCCGCTGCACAGGTCTCGGGGCTGGCGAGGTAGACTTGATCATCGGCTGTGCCACTGCGTCCTTTGAAGTTGCGATTGAAAGATCGGAGCGACACCGTGCCTGTGGCTGGTGCCTGCCCCATACCCAGACAGGGGCCACAGGCTGACTCCAGGATCCTGGCGCCCGCCTCAATCAGGTCGGCCAGTGCGCCGTTTTGGGCGATCATCGTGTAAACCTGTCTGCTGCCCGGGGTGATGGTGAGGCTGACATCGCGGTGGATCTGTCGTCCCTTGAGGACGGTCGCCACAGCCATCAGATCCTCGTATGAGGAGTTGACACATGATCCAATGCAGACCTGGGCGACGGGCAACCCCGCGACCTCCCTCACCGGCACCACCCGATCGGGCATGGACGGTTGGGCGATCAGCGGTTCGAGACAGCCTAGATCCAGTTCGATGACGTCTGCGTACTGAGCGCCGGGATCCGCTGCCAGGGGGCGCCAATCATGGCCTCGTCCCTGGGCGACAAGGTAGCGCTGCGTCTGCTCATCGCTGGGGAAGATAGAGGTCGTCGCGCCAAGCTCCGCGCCCATATTGCAGATCGTGGCACGTTGGTCGACAGTCAGCGAGGCTACTCCAGGTCCGAAGTACTCGATGATCTTTCCCACGCCTCCCTTGACTGTGAGGCGCTGGAGCAACGCGAGAATGACATCCTTTGCGGTGACCCAGGGCTGCAGGATGCCAGTGAGTCTGACCCCCATAATCGTGGGCATGGTAGTGTAAAACGCTCCCCCACCCATGGCGACGGCTACATCCAGGCCGCCGGCACCGATGGCGAGGACGCCCAACCCTCCTGAATTGGGGGTATGGCTATCTGAGCCAAGCAGCGTCTTGCCGGGGATGCTGAAGCGCTCGAGCTGCACCTGGTGGCAAATGCCGTTGCCCGGACGCGAGAAGTAAGCACCGAACCGGGCGGCGGCGGATTGAAGGAAGCGATGGTCATCGGCGTTCCGGAAATCTGTCTGCAGCATATTGTGATCGACATAGCTCACAGAGCGCTCTGTGCGGACGCGCGGTAGACCGATGGCTTCGAACTCCAACCAGGCCATGGTGCCGGTTGCGTCCTGGGTGAGGGTATGGTCGATCTTTAGGCCAATCTCATGCCCGGGTGTCATAACGCCATCAACGAGATGCGCCTGAATGATCTTCTCTGCCAGTGTGAGTCCCATGGGCTGTGTCTCCTCCTAACCAGGTTGTATCAAGCCTATGCCGCGCGAGTTGGGGGACAGGCCTACCGCCTACCGCTCGCTGATAGGGACGTAGGCCCGGCTCGCTGGGCCGACATAGACGGACAGGGGACGGATGAGTTTGTTGTTGGCATACTGTTCCATCACATGCGCTGTCCAACCCGGTACGCGGCTGATGGCGAAAACGGGCGTGAACAACTCCAGTGGCACACCTAGCAGGTAGAGCAAGGGCGCGGTGTAGAAATCCACGTTGGGATAGAGGCCCTTTTTGGCCTCTACGACGTCGGCGATGGTGGTCGCCAGCTCGAACAGATGGAAATCTCCTCGCACAGCACAGAGGTTGTAAAGCTCTTGCCGCAGGTAAGCAGAACGGGGGTCTGCGCCCCGTTTGTAGACCCGGTGCCCGAACCCCATGATCCGCTCTTTGCGTGCCAGTGCAGCGCTGATGTAGGGCTCGACTTGGTCCACGGAGCCGATCTCCAGCATCATCTTCATCGCGCGACGGTTGGCCCCGCCGTGGAGGGGACCTTTGAGGGTGCCCACCGCCGAGGTGATAGCGGCGTAGATGTCGGATAATGTCGCCGCTGTGACCCTGGCGGCAAAGGTCGAGGCGTTGAAACCGTGCTCGGCCATCAACAACATGATCAAATCCATGGCGCGGGCCTCTACAGGGGAGGGCGGCTGGCCGTGGAGCATGTACAGGAAGTTTGCGGCGTGTCCTAGCGTCGTGTCCGGGTGGATGCGTGGCAGGTCCTGTTGGTGGCGGTAGTAATTGGCAACGATGGTGGGAAATTGAGCAACCAATCGGATCGCTTTGTCGATGGTGACGTCCAGGTGGCGATCCCCGTTGTCACCGTCGGAGCATGAGAGCATGGAGACTGCTGTTCGCAGGGCATCCATGGGCTCGACGGTGGAGGGCAGCATGGTGAGGACGCGCCACGTTGTGTCGTCAATGTCACGATGCGCGGTTAGTTGTTCTGTCAGCTCCGCCAGTTGGCTCTCCGTGGGCAGGTCGCCGTGCCACAGCAGGTAGACGGTCTCTTCGTATGTGGCGTGGGCGGCAAGGTCACCGATGTCGTAACCCCGATAGCTCAGCGTTCCCTGCTCCCCGTCGACTTTGCTGATTGTGCTGCGTGCGATGACCACGCCAGCTAACCCCTCGTGGACGGCAGGAGCGTCTGCTCCACGAGCCGTCTCTGCCGCCGAGGCTGTTGTCCCTGAGCCGGAGACAGACGTCGTCACTGCTGTATTGCTGGAGGCCCTCATGGATGTCATACTTCTCCTTTCCTGACCGTTTGGTGCATCACAGCCATCGTGACTTGCCAAGTTCTGTGCTTTCCCCCCCGAACAGACAAAGAAAAAGCCAGCTCCCTATTGGGTAGGCTGGCTGGTTCTGTTACTGCGATTAGAGTCAAACCGACAGCATCAGCCGACCCACACGAGGTCAGGCTTTGGCTGCTGCTTAGGCTGTCGGCTTACCCACATCTGTTGCATTGACGGTCTCAAGCTCCCATGACTTTTCACTTTTACTTTAGCACAAGGCCATAGAATGTCAACTCAGCGCGAGGAACAGAGCACTCGTCTGTGTGCGTGTCACTCGACACCCCCTGCTGCAGATGGTAGGACGGAGCTCTGGAGCGCGGCCGGCTGACCTGTACGTGCTGAGCGATAGAGGGCCAGCACGCTGCGAAGGAAGTCCCGACTGCGCTGCAGCGGGACGACCGGCTCGGCTCCGTCGAGCACGCAAGCCTCCATGGCCTGGACCTCGCACAAATAGGGATCCACTGGGGGTATCTCCAGTTCCTTGGTCTCTCCGCTTCGACGCTGCACCAAGATCTTGGTGGGGTGGCCATCGCTGCCAGGTTTCCACGGTTCGGGGATGGTCAGGGATGCATCCTCGCCGACGATGACGGTCCCCTGTCGGAAAGGCATACGGAAACTGGAGGATATCTGTGCGACCAGCGCATTGCTGAAAAGCATCTGCCCTGTGAGCGTGACCTCTACGCCAGTCTCGCCGATGATCTGGTGCGCCCAAACCTCCAGAGGCGGTGCATCTGCCAGGGTAATGGCCATGCTGTTGGGGTAAACGCCGACATCCCACAGTGAGCCTCCTACAAGTTCGGGAGATAGGCGAATGTTGTTTGCCTGCTCTGGGGATAGGTAGAAGCTGAACCAACTTTGGATGAGCTGGGGACGACCGAGCTGACCATGGCTCACCATCGCCTGGACTTTAAGGGTTTGCGGGTGGTGCAGATACATGAATGCTTCAAACACGGTTACGTGGTGCTGACAAGCTGTGGCTTCGATGTCATCGAGTTCCTCAAGTGTTGGCACCAGAGGCTTCTCGCATAGGACGTGTTTGTCTGCTTGGGCCGCCCGGATTGTCCATTCGCCGTGCATTTTGTTGGGCAGAGAGATGTACACGACATCGATGTCAGGGTCTTCGAGGAGTGCCTGGTAAGAGCCGTAGGCGCGCGGGATGTCCCATGTACGCGCATAGTTCTCCGCCCGGGCTTGATCCCGGCTCGCTACCGCGATCAGCTCACTGCGTGCTGACTGACGTATGGGTGGGATGAGAGCTCGGTTGATGCGGGCCGTTGACAGGAGTCCCCAGCGTAGTTTCTCCGGCATTTTTGACCTCCTAGCGCTATTTGCGTCCACCCACGGGGCTGGAGGTGTGTGTGATTTCCTCCAACCTGGGGTACCGTACGATGCATGCCATGGTATGGGGTGTCACTGGCTCAACTCCACCGTGCTGACTGTCATGGGAGAGATGCAGTGCTCGCCGAGGTCGACCCAGGCCCCTTGCCTGGTGCGACACTGGAGCCTGGTGCACATCGGAGAAGTGAACAGATTCAAGAGAAAGACCAGGGTTTTCTCCTCGCTGGCCCACACCGAGACCCACACGTTGGGGTTGGTGAGGGTCACCAGGCGCCTGAGGCCAAGCCGTGACAACAGGGCGGTGAGTGCGTCTGACTGCTCGTGCATCTTGTGACGCCAATGGACGCCCAGCACGATGGCAGCCCCTCCCGAGTCCCATGACCTCTGCCAGGCGATGGGCTGCTGGGACCACTCCTCCCATCCGAGGATCTCCGCGCCCTCGGGCAGCGGGTTGAAAATGAAGGCATCGCTGTGTTGGATATTGACGATGGGGCTGTCGTCATCCTGTATCGTGACCCTGGTGACGAACCCGGGAGGTCTTTGCGCGGCTGGCGCCCCTAGAAAGTCGGCGAGCTCCCTGCAAGGGTATAGGTCCTCGTCAAGGCTTGGTAGCAGTGGTGCGAGGAGCAGGCATCCGCCCCTTTCCACGAATCGAATCAACCGCTGTTGCTGAGCTTGCGGCATGGTCACGCTTGTCGCCACCACGAGGGGGGTGTCGATATCGTGGACCCAGTCGTCGTGATCTAGATCCACCATCACGGGGTTCAGGCCGGCGCACAGCGCCGATGTCAGAAGACCCTTCTGCAGGAAATGGTAGGCGTCGACAGGTGTGAAGAGCAGGTCACCGTGTCCCAGCCAGTATCGTTCGGCGCGGGCATCTCGAAAGTTGAAGCCCAAACGGAGATCCCACAGGCGTTGCCCGCGCAAGAGCCACTCATGGCGTTGGATGAACTCGGCGAAGGCCGCCTGGGTGTGGTAAAGCGGTCTGATCTCCCCCCGGGCACCAATGGGTGCCCCAAAGTCGTAGAGGTCTGTTGTGTCACCCAGCCGTGGCGGATTGGGGCCGCCGGTAAATATGTAATAGTTATGTCCCTTCATGCCAAAGGCCAGATTGGTCATATAACACGCTGCGGCATCCCCAGAGGTGAATGGGGGCCAGTCTGATGCGCTCCCGCTGGGTAGCTCGAGCACTGTGGGCGGATACCCCATCAGGCGCAACGTCTCCAGGGATATGAGGACATTTCTGGCGTACTGGGGGGTGGGGTGATTCTGGGGCCAATCCTGATCGAGGTTGTAGTAGTGGTCCGAGCCTAAAAGGAAGTCGGGACCCAGGGACTCCTGCATGTCATAGAAGTAGGCATTCATGTCCGGATTGGCGGCGTTGTGGATGAAAGGAGTATCAACGCCGTGCTCCCGCAGCGTCTGGGCTATGATCTCCATGTATTCAGCGACAGTGCTCAAATAGTACTCGAAGTAATCCCGTAATCGCCGGATGTGGGGGATGTGGCCTGGCCGTGCCTCTAAGGGCTTAAGCGGTCTCACTGTGGCGAAGTCAGAGTATTGCGTCTGGTAAGCTGTGTTGAGACGGGAGATATCACCATAACGGCGGGCCAGGTAGCGGGGATAACGTCCGTCTGGACGTCCGAAGCCCATAGACTCTGGATGGTAATCCAAGCCCCCAAACCATATGTGGATCCCGGTAAGTTCGTTGTCGATCTGGGTGAACGCAATGGGCCCGCCACGGCTGACGGTGTATGGTGAGAGTCTTTCTGCCACTGCTGCGAGCCAACGTTTGGCTTTCTCTAGATAGACGGGATGTACATAAGAGACTGATGGATGGCCAAACGGTGTCCCCTCTATGGTGCGGGCCCGAACGTCCGGATATCTCTCGAAAAGCCAGCCGGGCAATCCACCGTAGATGAGCTCCGAGTATTGATAGGGACCAGGCCGCGCAATGACGTAGAGATCAAGCTCGGCTGCAAGCTCCAGAAAGGCTTTCAGGTCGGTGATTCCGTCGCCAGCGTCAAACACGAAGGCTCCCTCGGTGGGTTCATGGATGAGCCAGGGGATGTAGGTGGAGAGACACGTCCCTCCGGCTGCCTTGAAGTGCTCCATGCGAGGGCGCCAGTGGTTCTTGGGCACACGGAAATAGTGAAACTCACCTGCGTTCAGGTAGACGGGACGGTCCCCGATCCAGTAACTTGTGCTGTCGAACGTTATCGGTTCCATGGTCTTGGTCCTGCTGCAGTCATCATGTTGCAGCTTTCCATCTCAGCCTTGGGGTGCCCTGCGACAGAGTCCCCTCGGCCGGCGTCACATCCAACCGTGGTTGTAGCCGGTCTCGTACAGGGCTACGATGTTCTCCGGTGGAGTATTGGCCTGGATGTTGTGGCATGGGGCGATGATGTAACCGCCACCAGCGCCCAGGATGTCGATGTTGGTCAGGACTTCCTCCCTGACGTCGTCGACGGTGCCGAATGGTAGCGTTTGCTGGTTGTCGACCCCGCCATGGAAGACGATCTTGTCGCCGAAGTCGCGTTTCAGCCCTTCTCGTTCCATCCCCACACATCGCCACTGGATGGGATTAAGAATGTCGATGCCCGCCTCGATCATGTCGGGCAGGATTGGGCGTACGGCGCCATCGCTGTGGAAGAAGACGTAAGCGCCGGCGCTGTGTGCCAGATCGATCATGCGTTTCATGCGGGGGATGAAGAACTTGCGGATCTGGCGTGGGGAGAAGAGCAGCGATTCCTGGGTCCCGAAGTCCTCGGCCACGTATGAGATATTGACCCGGCCAGGAATCGCCTCATAGATCCGCGATGTGTTCTCATAACAGAAGTCGAACAGCTTATCCAGGCAATAGTGGACCATTTCAGGGTTGTCGATGAGGTCCATGTATGCCTGTTCCAGCCCTCGAAGCTCACAGTAGGTCAGGAATGGCTCCGATCCGCCGCCACGGATGGCATAATCCTCTTTCCCCTCAATCTGGGCTGGGATGACTGAATAGTCGAAGAGGTCGGCGGTAGGCCACGTGTAGTTGGCCTCGATCTCCTCGATGCTCTGGTAGTTCGCCAGAGGATGCCCGATGCATTCCTGGTAGACTCCGGTGCCATAGTCGACAGTTTTGAAACGGCAGCCATAGATGTTCTCATCTGCTGGGATGGGAGGCCCGATGTACTTGGGCTCAACGCTCACCAGGATATCGATGTGGAGCCGTTCGTACATCTGTTGGGTGGTCTCGCATCCCAGGTAGTCCATCAATTTCGCCGTTGCCTCTGGCGTGGCCCAGTAGTCCATGGGAAGCCGATCGGGAAGCTCGTGGCGCAGCACAGCTAACCAGCGTTCCTTGGGAGTCATCGTCTCTCTAGGCATGCTCTCTCCTGACAATGGTATAAGTTGTGACGGCACGCAGCATCCTTGAACCTTATTGTAGGTATTTTTATGATCTTTGCCACGAGGAGATCCGCCAGGTGTGTTACCGGGACTCCCTCGCGTTTCTTATGCCAATGGCGGGCTGTTACAGCCCTTGGAAACCTGGCACGGGTGTCGCTTCGTGCTAAAATATCGAACGACTGTTCTGGTCAGAAGGCTAGAGGGGAGAAGCCATATGCTGGATTTGACAGGACGCCAACGGGAAGTCGTCGAGGCTCCGATCGAGGCTCGCCTCTTCCTGGAGGGCGTTGCCGGAACCGGAAAGACGACCGCGGCCATCGCTCGCATTGGCCGCCTTCTGGCTGATGGGATCCCGGCGCAGCAGATCCTCGTAATGGTGCCACAGCGGACGTTGGGTCTTCCCTACCATGCGGTCTTACGCCGTCTGAGAGGCGAGTCTGGTGCGCTGGTGGATGTGATGACGTTTTCTGGCTTGGCGCGGCGCATGATCGATCTCTTCTGGCCACTGGTCGTTGAAAGGGTAGAGTTCGGACGCCCTGGAGATCCTCCGACCTTTTTGACGCTGGAGACGGCGCAGTATTTCATGGTGCGCGCGGTGGGGCCATTGATCGAGCGCGAAGGGTACTTCCGCGCGGTACGCATCGATCGGAATCGCCTGTACAGTCAGATCCTGGACAACCTGAACAAAGCTGCTGTGGTGGGATTCCCACCAGAGGAGATCGCATTGCGGCTCAAACGCGCGTGGTGTGGTGAGCGCGCGCAACTGGAGATTTTCGACCAGGCCCAGGCGTGCGCCCTGGCGTTCCGGCGCTACTGTCTGGAGCACAACTTGTTGGACTTCTCGCTCCAGCTCACACTGTTACGGGAGGTCCTATGGCCCGAACCGCTGTGTCGTCACTATCTGACCGACCGGTACCGCTATCTGTTTGTGGACAACGTCGAGGAGGACACGCCTGTGGCGCACGACCTCCTGGATGCATGGTTGGGGGCAGTGGATGGGGCACTGCTGGTCAGCGACCAGGACGCCGGCTATCGGAGTTTCCTGGGTGCCGACCCATCTGGCGCGGTCCGGCTGCAAACGCGCTGCGATCGGGTGGTGACCTTCGAGGGAACGCTGGTGATGTCGGAGGGTGTGCAGGCCCTGGCTCAGGCATTTGAGCAGGTCCTGGAACCCAAGAAGGTGCCGGAGGAGGTGAGGCCGCTGTTCGAGGCTGGGGGAAATCGCGATAGCTCCTCCGCCTCCGCAGCAGACAATACATCCTCAGCGGATTTCCCCTCGGTGCTACACTTCGAATACCGCCGGTTTCATCCTCAGATGCTTGACTGGGTGGCGGATACCATCGTGGGTTTGGTGACTCGGGAGGGAATTGCACCTGGGGAGATCGTGGTGTTGGCGCCTTTCTTAAGCGATGCTCTGCGCTATGCGCTCAGTGAACGCCTGCAGGCGCGTGATGTCCCTGTACAGTCCCATCGCCCCTCGCGGGCCCTGCGTGACGAACCACCGTCTAAGGCGCTCTTGACACTGGCTGCTCTGGCTCATCCCGATTGGGAGATTGTCCCTTCTCCGCATGATGTAGCTAATACGCTCTCCCGAGTCATCGCCGACATGGACCCGGTGCGGGCCTCACTCCTGACGCGGATCGTGTACCGGCAGTCGCGGGGCAAGCCAGACCTCTTCCCTTTTGCTGACATCAACCCCGATATGAAGGAGCGGATTACGTATGGGCTCGGAGAGCGCTATGAGACTCTGCGTGAGTGGCTCATGGTCTATAGAGCTGAGTCGGGCCCCGAAGATGCGTTGGACTACTTCATGGCGCGCCTCTTTGGGGAGGTGCTCTCACAGCCTGGGTTTGGGTTTCATCAGGACATCGAGGCGGCGCGGGTCAGCGCTATGTTGATCGAGTCGGTGCGCAAGTTTCGTTGGATCATGGCAGAGATCCCTGCGGAGAAGCCTTTGGGCAGAGAATATCTGGAGATGGTGAACGCCGGTGTGATCGCGGCGCAATACCTGAAGGCATGGGCACTTCAACCGGAGGATGCTGTCCTGTTGGCGCCCGCCTACACGTTCCTGCTCAGCAACAGGCCAGTCAGTGTTCAGTTCTGGCTGGACATCGGAGGGCGAGGCTGGTGGGAACGCCTTTATCAACCGCTGACCCACCCCTTTGTGCTGAGCAGGCATTGGCCTGTGGATCGCCCGTGGACCGATGAGGCGGAATATTGGTGGCGACAACTCACGCTGAGTCGGCTTGTCCTGGGCCTGTTGCGACGCTGCAGGCGTGCAGTCTACCTTGGCCTGAGTCAGCTCTCGGAGCAGGGATATGAACAGAAGGGGGTGTTGCTGCAGGCGGTTCAACGTGTGTTGCGTATGCGGGGTCAGCTCCCTGATATGCGGCATCCATAGTTAGCGCAAAGGAGAGTGTTATGGCTGTTGCTGTTCATTTCGACCGGTTCTACCGCTACGAGGAACTAACCGCGCTGGTGAAAGCCTACGAGACAGAATTTCCCAATCTGGTGCACGTGGTCTCCATTGGGAAGAGCTATGAGGGGCGTGATATCTGGCTGGTCAAGGTCACAGACTTTGAGGCTGGGCCGGATGAGGAGAAGCCGGCTCTGTGGGTTGATGGAAACATTCACGCCACCGAGGTGACGCCCTCTACGGCATGCCTGTATTTCCTGGATTACCTGGTGCGGGGTTACGGCAGTGATCCTGATGTCTCTCGTGCCTTGAGGTCGCGGGCTTTTTATATCGTGCCACGTGTCAACCCGGATGGGGCTGAGTGGGCGTTGGCCGACAAGCCCAAGTTCATCCGTTCCAGCACAAGGCCCTATCCGTATGCGGAGGAGCCGGTGGGCGGACTTGTGACGGAGGACATTGATGGTGATGGCCGTATCCTGACAATGCGGATCCCTGATCCCAATGGGGCATGGAAGGTGAGCACGGCTGACCCCCGCCTGATGGTTCGGCGAGAGCCCGAGGAGGTAGGAGCCCAATACTATCGCCTGTTGCCTGAGGGCCATATTGAGAACTATGATGGAGTACTCATCAAGCTTCAGCCCAAGAGAGAGGGCCTGGACCTGAACCGTAACTTCCCTGAGCATTGGCGCCAGGAGGTCGAGCAGCATGGGGCAGGCCCCTATCCGACATCAGAGCCGGAGGTGCGGGCACTGGTCCACTTCATTGCTGCACATCCCAACATTGTCGCTGGCGTGGCGTTCCACACGTACAGCGGCGTCATCCTGCGTCCTTACGATGACCGCGATGACAAGGAGTTCCCGGTGGAGGACCTCTGGACCTATCAGAAGCTAGGTCAGCGAGGCACGGCGCTGACAGGTTATCCGTCTGTGTCTGTCTACCATGACTTCCGTTATCACCCCAAGAAAGTCATCACAGGCGGTTTCGATACCTGGCTCTACGAGCATCAAGGCATCTATGGGTGGACGGTCGAGATCTGGAGCCCGCAGCGGCAGGCCGGGATCGAGGACTACAAGTTCATCGATTGGTACCGTGAGCATCCCCTTGAAGACGACCTTAAGTTGCTCAAGTGGAATGACGAGGTGCTCGACGGCAAAGGCTATGTGGACTGGTACCCGTTCGAGCATCCCCAACTGGGGAGAATTGAGCTTGGGGGATGGGATCATATGTATGCCTTGTGGAATCCGCCGCCTCAGTTTCTGGAGAAAGAGATCGCGCTCTTCCCGCAGTGGCTGCTGTGGATGGCGTTGGTGTCGCCTAAGCTGGAGTTGTTCGAGGCCAGCGCCACTGCTTTGGGTAATGGTGTGTATCGGGTGCGGTTGGTGGTTCACAATACCGGATGGTTGCCTTCATACGGCACGAAGAAGGCCATTGAGAAGAAGGTGATCCGCGGTGTGGTGTGTGAGATTGAGCTCCCTGCAGGTGCGGAATTGATGGTCGGGGAACCACGGGAGGAAATGGCACAGTTGGAAGGGCGAGCCTATAAAGGTGCGTTCCCTGAGGCTAACGATGTCACAGATGACCGTCTCAAGGCCGAGTGGGTGGTCCGGGCACCGACGGGAGGGAAGGTGGCGCTTGTGGCAAGGCACGAGAGAGCTGGTGTGGTGCGTACGGAGGTGGTGCTCTGAGTTCGAGCAAGGGGGATCACCCCCGCCCACGCCCCACGCAAGCGGAGGTTCTGGCCTACCGTGAGGGAAAGATGGGGGTGTCGGCGGTACCTGGCAGCGGCAAGACGTGGACGCTGTCGTTGCTGGCAGCTCATCTGGTAGCCGAGGGGCGGCTTGAGGACGATCAGGAGGTCCTGATCGTCACTCTGGTCAACGCCGCTGTGGACAATTTCTCCGCCCGCATCGCCGGCTTCCTTCAAGACATGGGGCTGCTGCCTGGTGTGGGCTACCGAGTCCGTACGTTGCACGGCCTGGCCCACGACATTGTGCGGGAGAGGCCGGATCTGGTGATGTTGTCAGAGGATTTCAACATCGTCGATGATCGCACATCACAGGAGATTATCGAGCAGGTCACCGGCGCGTGGATGCGAGCGCACCCTGAGGTGATCGATGAGTTCTTGAGCCCTGATCTGACAGAGACGAAGCGCCGGGAGATTCTGAGAAGATACTGGCCCGCTCTGATGGTCAAGATCGTCACAGCGGTCATCCGTCAGGCCAAGGATTTGCAGATGACACCGGAGGACCTGCACAGACGGCTGGAATCCATGCCGTTCCCCCTCCCACTTCTCGAGATGGCGGGGGCTGTTTATGCGGACTATCAGCGGTCACTTGTGGCCCGGCATGCCGTCGACTTCGATGATTTGATCCGTATGGCGTTGTTGGCCTTGCAGGCGGATCCCGTGTTCCTGGAGCGCCTTCGCTATCGGTGGCCCTACATCCTGGAGGATGAGGCGCAGGACAGTAGCCGCCTTCAGGAGAAGATTCTGCGGGAGTTGACGGGCGAGGATGGACACTGGGTGCGGGTGGGGGATCCCAACCAGGCGATCTATGAGACTTTTACCACGGCGGACCCTCGCTATCTGCGGGCGTTTATGAACGAGCCTGGGGTAGTGCCCAAGACGTTGCCTGAGTCTGGGCGATCTATGAGGAGTATCATCGATCTCGCGAACTATCTGATCACGTGGACCATGACGGAGCACCCATTGCCTGAGCTGCGTGAAGCTCTGAGCGAGCCGTTTATCCAACCGGTGCCATCCGATGACCCCCAACCCAACCCACCTGATGCCCCTGAACATATAAGGCTGGTGGCCCATGGGTACAGTGCAGCGGATGAGGTCAGGGTCGTAGCCAAATATGCGGCTGAGTGGGTAGAAATGCACCCGCAGGAGACGGTGGCGATCCTGGTGCCGCGCAATGAGCGTGGCTATCGGTTTGTGGAGGAGTTGGAGAGGCGGCGGGTTCCCTATGTCGAGTGGCTGCGCAGCAGCCCCGCCACCCGTGAGACAGCACAAACGCTGGCTAATGTGCTGGACTATTTATCCGAGCCTATCTCATCCCGCAAGCTGGCCGAGGCGTATCGGGCGTGGCAACATGAAGCGTTAACCGATTCTGAGAACGCACGCGAGGTGCGCCGGCTCGCTCGCCAGATCGAGAAGTGTGGGGAGGTGGAGAGTTATCTATGGCCTTCGCCAGAGCAGGACTGGCTGGCGTCGCAGGCCAGGGACGAAGAGGCCCTTACCCCTCATGATCTGGATCACCTGGAGCGATTCCGGGAGTTAGTGCGTCGCTGGCTCGGAGGGGTCTTCCTACCTATTGATCAACTGGTCTTGACCCTGGCTCAGGATCTCTTCCATGAGATCGTCGATCTTGCTGTAGCGCACAAGCTGGCTCTGGCCCTCCGCTCAGCCGCTGACCTGCATCCTGAGTGGGCGTTGCCCGATCTGGTTGAGGAATTGAGGAGGTTGGCTCAGGATGCGCGACGCCTGGGATTGGGCGAGGACGATACAGGGTTTGATCCGGATGCCTATCCAGGCCGGGTCGTCGTGACGACGATGCACAAGGCGAAAGGGCTGGAATGGGACAAAGTCTATCTCGTGTCGGTCAACAGCTATGACTTCCCGTCAGGGCGCTCCAGCGACACGTACATGAGTGAGCCATGGTACATCCGAGGACAGCTTAATCTTCAGGCAGAGGCTGTCGCTCAACTCAAGGCCTTGCATGAGAATCCAGACCTCTTCATCTATGATGAGGGCACTCCTACGCTGGAGGCACGGTTGGACTATGCGGCGGAGCGTTTGAGGTTGCTCTATGTGGGCATCACGCGGGCGAAACGTGCGTTGAGCATCACATGGAACAAGGGTAAGCGGGGTGATCAGACGCCAGCCCTGGCACTGACGGCTCTGAGATCATGGTGGGAGATGAGAGGGGCTCAGGTGGATGGTCGCGACATCCAGGATGAGGCTTGAGGGAGAGGATCCAATGCTGCCGGAGGATTTCCAGTTCAGCCAGGCAAGTTTGCAGGATTTTGTGGACTGTCCACGTCGTTTCAAGCTGCGCTACTTGGACCGTCTGAGTTGGCCTGCGGTGGTTTCGGAGCCGGTCGAGGCGCAAGAGCGTCGCATGGCGCTTGGAGCGTCATTCCACCGTCTGGTTCAACAGCATGTGGCCGGTGTCCCTGAATCACTCATCGGCAACCAGGTTGACGATCCACAATTGCGGATGTGGTGGGAGAATTATATGACATTTCGGCCTATTGCCGCGCTGGTGGGGGTGGAACCAGCTCCTGTGGTACACAGTGAGATTGTGTTGTCGTGTTGGATCGACACGCATCGCCTGATTGCCAAGTTTGATGTGTTGGCCATAGTGCCGGGGAAGCGTTGTGTGATCATCGACTGGAAGACGAGCCAACGGCGGCCCCGCGATCGTGTCCTGGAGAACCGGTTGCAGACCCGGGTCTATCCCTATGTGGCTGCAGAGGCCCTGCCGGCGATGGGGGAACGTTATCGACTGGACCTTGAGCAGATCGAGATGATCTATTGGTTTCCCAGTGCCCCAGAGCATCCCTTCCGTCTCACGTATTCCACCGCCCAACACCATGCGACCCGTGCGTTGCTCGAGGAGCTCATCCAACAGATTGAGGCTCCAGGTGAGAGTTTCCCGATGACAGAGGATGTGGGGCTTTGCCGGCTGTGCCGTTATCGTTCGTACTGTGCGCGTGGCGGGCCGGCCGGCCTTGCTGATCCGTCGGTCGAGGTGGAGATGGAGGAAGATGATCTGGATGGGTTCGATATTGACTTCGATCAGGTGGCAGAGGTTGAACTTTGATGAGGGCCTCGCCGTGATAGCTGAACGGCGGGCTGTTCCCATATAGTAGGCCTGTGTTGTCGATAAAGGGTTCAGCAGTACAATAGTTCAATTAAGGAAATAACGGCACCGACGTGGAGGCAGAAGACCATGGATCAATTGACATTGATGCAACGATTGAGCATTCCTGGGACGACCAAGATGGTCCTGTTTGTGATGGATGGCGTCGGGGGCCTCCCTGGCCCCGATGGAAAGACCGAACTTGAGGCGGCGTATACACCTAACCTGGATGCCTTGGCGGCACGCGGCACCACGGGCTTGAGCACTCCCGCCCGGCCAGGGGTTACACCAGGGAGTGGGCCGGGCCATGTGGGGCTGTTTGGCTATGACCCGGTGGACTGGCAGATCGGACGTGGAGTCCTTGAGGCTTTGGGGATCGATTTCGATCTGGGACCGGATGACCTGGCTGCCCGTGGCAACTTCGCGACGCTGGACGCGGATGGCAACATCCTCGACCGACGTGCCGGTCGGATTCCCAGCGAGGAGGGGGTCCGCCTGGTCGAGAAGCTGCGTAAGATCAAGCTCCCTGGCGTCGAGGTCTTTGTAGAGCCGGTCAAAGAGTATCGCTTTGTGTTGGTCCTGCGCGGCAAGGGGCTGGAGGATGGCCTCACCGAAACGGATCCGCAGAAGACGGGTGTGCCCCCTATGCCTGTCAAGGCCACCCGCCCGGAGGCCGAGCGGTCGGCTGAACTCCTGAATCAGTGGATCGCCGAGGCCAGACGTCTGCTGGCTGACGAACCCAGGGCCAATGGGCTTAACCTGCGTGGTATTGCGAAAGTCCCCCCAATCCCCAAGATGCCAGACATCTACAAGATGCGACTGGGGGCCATCGCCACCTATCCTATGTATCGGGGCATCGCCCGTCTGGTGGGTATGGAGGTCCTGCCCACTGGGGAGACCATCGAGAGTGAGGTTGAGACCTTGAAGGCTCATTGGGATGCCTACGACTTCTTCTTCTTCCATGTGAAGAAGACCGATAGTTATGGCGAGGACGGTAACTTCGATGGCAAGGTCCATGTGATTGAAGAGGCGGATGCTGCTTTGGCGAAGGTGTTGGCGCTGGAGCCTGACGTGATCGTGGTCACGGGGGATCACAGCACGCCCTGGGCGTTGAAGGCGCACTCATGGCATGAGGTACCGGTGCTGCTCTGGTCCCGCTATGTACGACCGGATGGCGTCACAGCGTTTGGGGAGCGACCGTGCATGGCCGGTGGACTGGGCCACATTCGACACTTTGATCTGGTGCCGCTCATGATGGCGCATGCTGGTCGGCTGACCAAGTACGGCGCGTAACCATACCCTGTTGCAGGTTTGATATAGGGCCGCCAGCAAGCCACCTGGTTTGCTGGCGGTTGATGTTTCCCGGGAGCGGTGAGTATGAAATGGATTGAGTCTCCACGGCCATCTGTGCCGGAGGCATTGTTGGCGGCTGTGGGCGGGCACCCCTTGGTGTCGGAGGTGCTCGTGCGAAGGGGCGTGGTGACCCCGGAGGTGGCTCGCGCTTTCCTCGATCCGGACGCCTATACCCCCGCCGATCCTTACGCTTTCTCGGGAATGGCCCGCGCTGTGACCCGAATTCGGCGTGCCCTCGAGGAAGGGGAGCGCATCTGCGTGTGGGGCGACTTCGATGTAGACGGGCAGACGTCGACCACCCTTCTGGTCTCTGTTCTGCGGGAGTTGCAGGCTGACGTCACCTACCACATCCCAGTCCGCATGACGGAGTCCCATGGCATTTCAACGGATGCTCTGAGAACCGAATTGGACAAAGGGGCGCGCCTGATCCTGACCTGCGACACCGGGATCGACGCTCATGAGGCCGTCGCCTACGCCAAGGCGCGGGGTGTGGATGTTATCGTCACCGACCATCACGAGCTGCCTGCCGTGTTGCCCGATGCGGAGGCCCTCATCAATCCACACTTTCTCGATGAGCGCCATCCGCTGCGGACGTTGCCGGGCGTTGGTGTGGCGTTCAAGGTGGCCGAGGCCCTGTACCAGGAGTTGGGGCGCCCGACTGAGGCGCTGGTATCGTACCTCGATCTTGTGGCGTTGGGGATCGTGGCCGATGTGGCTGAGTTGCGCGGGGACACCCGTTACCTCTTACAACGTGGCCTCGGCGTGCTTAGAGCGGCACAGCGGCTTGGCCTGCGCGTCCTGTGTGAGGTGGCGGGGATCGAGCCTGCCCGGCTTACGGAAGAGGACATTGGGTTCGGCTTGGCTCCGCGCTTGAACTCCCTGGGTCGGCTGGGGGATGCGAGCAGCAGTGTTGAGCTGTTGACGACTCACGATTTGGCCCGGGCCCGTATGCTGGCCTATGAGCTGGAGTCGCTCAACGTGCGTCGGAAAGCCCTCTGTGATCGTACATACCTGGAGGCAGAGAGGAAGATCGCCGAGCACCCTGAGTTACTGGAGTCACCAGTCCTGGTGCTGAGCGATCCTGGCTGGCATGTTGGGGTGATCGGTATCGTGGCAAATCAGTTGGCCGTGCGCTATGAACGTCCTGTGATCCTGCTGTCGGTGGATCCTGAAGGTGTGGCGCGGGGGTCAGCACGCTCGGTCCGCGGCTGTCACATCACAGATGCTCTGGCCACCCAGGCCGAGTTGTTGGATAGTTTTGGCGGACATGCCATGGCGGCCGGGCTGACCCTTCATGTCGAGCGACTGGAGCGTTTCAGACAGGGAATTGCGGAGAGTGTCGCTCAGCAACTCGCCGCGCAGGGCCTTGAGGTGGGGCTGGAGATCCATGGCTACGTGTCGTTGGCAGAACTCACCCTCCCCTTGCTCCAAGACCTCTCCCGGTTGGCCCCGTTTGGTCCTGGAAACCCGCGGCCGGTGCTGGCTGTGCGCAACGTCCGTGTTGTGCGGAAGCGGGAATTGGGGCAAAACGGGCATCATCTGCGGGTGACTATCGAGGACGACGAGAGCGTGACACGGGATGTGCTTTGGTGGGGCTGGCGAGGGGCTGCCCTGCCCGAGGGACTCTTTGATCTCGCGTTTGCGCCTTATATCAATTGGTTCCGGGGCCGCCCAGAGGTGCGGTTGGAGTGGCGGGACGCCCATGCCGTTGTGTCCAGTGCTCCGCAGCCGGTGGTGCAGGCGCTGGAGGTGGTGGATTGGCGTCGGCTCAGTGACCCTGTACGGGCTCTCGCCAGGCTGAAGGCGCGGGGGTCCTCCGTAATGGTATGGGCGGAGGGAGTCGTGGACGCGGACCTCGAGGCGCGGAGCAGGACACGGGTGACGCAGGCGGATACGCTGGTGGTCTGGAGTATTCCGCCCGACCTGGGGACGCTTCGTGCCCTGCTGCGGCAGGTTAACCCCAGCCGGGTGGCCTTTGTGTGCCGTGCGACGGTGGATCATGGGGTGCGTGCTTTCCTGCAGGCACTTGCTGCGCGGGTGAAATATGTGATCAACCATACAGAGGGGAGCGTGGGATTGGCTGAGCTGGCTGCCTCCACCGGGCAACGTGAGGCTGGGGTACGGTTCGGCTTGGGTTGGTTGGAGGCCAGGGGGCGGATTACGATCCTGGACCCGGAGCCATTGGCCATGAGGCTGGCGTTGCCGACGACACCTGGCGACGAGAATCTGCACGTGGCGTCAGAGATGGCGTCTAAGCTCAGAGCTGTGCTACAGGAAACCGCAGCATTTCGACGGCATTTCGCGTCGCTCTCGTTGGACAGGTTGCGGGAGTACTGCGTGCTGTAGGTGTGCAGTGGCGGAGGCTGCCTTGGGGTGAGGGGCGTGAAGAAGCCTCGGCAATGCCTGCTCGCCCTTCTCCGCGCGAGTGAGAGGATGGCCTGGCGGTTGGTGTGGGAAGGGCATCCGCCACAGCAGGATTATCGCATTGAGAGAATAGCGAGG